>JBBQRM010000450.1:0-3082 GCA_038214855.1 Rhodobacterales bacterium
AAGGGCGAGGTGGTCAAGCTGCCGCGCGGCGCCACCCCAATCGACTACGCCTATGCGATCCACACCCGCATCGGCGACAGTAGCGTCGGCGCCAAGGTCGACGGACGCCGGGTGCCGCTCTGGACCAAGCTCCGCAACGGCCAGTCGGTGATCGTCATCCGCGCCGAGGGCCAGCGGCCGCAGCCCTCGTGGGAGGACATGGTCGTCACCGGCCGCGCCAAGTCCGCGATCCGCAGGTCGCTGCGCGACGAGCACCGCGCCACCCGCGTTAGGCTCGGGCGCGAGATCGCGCGCGTGGCCCTCGAGCGCGTCGGCAAGAAGGCCACCGACAAGGCGCTCGCGGCCGCGGCCAAGCGCCTCGGCGAAGCGGAAGCCGACGATGTGCTCGCCCGCCTCGGCGCCGCCGAGATGACCGGTCGCGAGCTGGTCGCCACCCTCTATCCCGAGCTGGTGCGCACAGCACCCGGCGCCGAGCGCACCGGCGCCGACCCGCGCCCGGTGATCGTGGGCCTCCACTCCGGCCAGCAGGCCCGCCCCGCGCCCTGCTGCAACCCGATTCCCGGCGAGCGCATCGTCGGCATCACCGTCCGCGGCAAGGGCGTCAGCGTTCATGCGATCGACTGCGAGACGCTCAGTGAGTTCGAGGACGCGCCCGACCGCTGGATCGACCTGCGCTGGGCCGAGGACAGCGCCCGCGCCCGGCACGCGGTGCGCATCGAGGTGGTGATGGCCAACGATTCCGGCGTGCTCGGCCGGATCTGCACGCTGATCGGCGAGCAGAACGCCAACATCACCGACATCGACTTCGCCGAGCGCAAGCCCGATTTCTTCCGCATGGTCATTGATATCGAGGTCCGCGACATGGAACATCTTACGCATGTGCTGACCGCCATCGACGCCGATTCGGACGTGGCCGAGGTTCGGCGCTTCCGGGCCGCGGCGCCGATCCGGGACTGACGCACGCCGCGGCCCAGGCGCGCAAGGGAGCGTAGTTCGGCGCGGCCATGGTGTTCAAGCGACGCGACACCCAATCCCTGCTCTCGCGCCTGCGCCAGATCCTCTATCCGCGCGCGGGGTGGCGGCGGACGCTCGAATACCTCGGCCACCGGGTCCAGCGCCTGCCCGACACCGCGCACCGGATCGCGCTCGGCTTCTCCTGCGGTGTCTTCGTGTCGTTCAGCCCGTTCTTCGGCCTGCATTTCCTCCTCGCCGCCACCGCCGCCAAACTCGTGCGCGGCAACGTCTTCGCGGCGCTGATCGGCACGCTCGCGGGCAACCCGCTCACCTTCCCGCTCATCGCCTCGGTCTCGCTCGGGATCGGGCGGCGGGTGCTCGGGTTCGGCGCGACCGGGCGCGACTTCGGGCGGATCCTCAACGCCTTCACCCAGGCGGTCTGGGGGCTGTGGGAGACCTTTCTCAGCCTCTTCGGCCTCGGCACCAGCCAGTGGCACAAGGTCGCG
This sequence comes from Rhodobacterales bacterium, assembly GCA_038214855.1. GTDB lineage: Bacteria > Pseudomonadota > Alphaproteobacteria > Rhodobacterales > Rhodobacteraceae > Amaricoccus. The sequence continues at coordinate 1,461 of JBBQRM010000450.1, forward strand.
GCGTTCCTGCGCGACATCGTCTGGCCCTATCTCGTCGGTGGCTTGCTGCCGGGGCTGGTCGCGGCAATCGCGACCTATTACCTGCTGCGGCCGCTGATCGCCGCCTACCAGTCGCGCCGGCGGGCGCGGATGGCGGCACCTCGCCCCGCGCGCCCGCGCAAATCCGAGGCTGACGGCGGCGCCTGAGCCGCCTATAACCGGGCCCGATCTCACCGGGAGGCGCGAGATGACCGGATCTTCTGCCACGACCCGCGGGCGGCTGCGCCTCGGGGTCAATATCGACCACGTGGCGACCGTCAGGAACGCCCGCGGCGGCCCCACCCCCGAACCTCTGCGCGCCGCGCGTCTCGCCGAGGCCGCGGGCGCGGACGGGATCACCGCGCATCTGCGCGAGGACCGCCGCCACATCACCGACGCCGACATCGAGGCGCTGATGGGGACGCTGTCGCTGCCGCTGAACCTCGAGATGGCCGCGACCCCGGAGATGCAGTCGATCGCCCTGCGCCACCGCCCGCACGCCGTGTGCATCGTGCCCGAGAAGCGCGAGGAGCGGACCACCGAGGGCGGGCTCGAGGTCGCGCGCGAGGAGAACCACCTCGCGCATTTCATCGCCCCTTTGCGCGAGGCCGGCTGCCGCGTCTCGATCTTCATCGCCGCCGACCGCCGCCAGATAGAGGCCGCCCACCGCATCGGCGCGCCGGTGATCGAGCTGCATACCGGCGCCTATTGCGAGGCCGACATCGCTGGCGACGGGTCCGCCCGCGACGCCGAGCTCGCGCGCCTGACCGAGATGGCGGCCTTCGCGGCGTCGCTCGGGCTCGAGGTCCACGCCGGCCACGGCATCACCTACGACAGCGTAGCGCCGGTCGCAGCTATCCCCCAGGTCGTCGAGCTCAACATCGGCCATTTTCTTATCGGCGAGGCGATCTTCGTCGGCCTCGACCCCGCGATCCGGCGGATGCGCGCGCTTATGGACGAGGCCCGCCGCGGCGAGGCGGTGGCGTGAACGCCGCGCGGCCCCACCATGGTCGATCTGTTGCCTCGAATCCCCCGCCGATCCAGCCGGCACCTCGCGACCCTCTTGACCGCGCCCGCCCACGGGCAGGCAGGCGCGGACCGATTGCCAACTTAGGTCCCGGCCGCACCCCTCTCGCCCTACGCCGGTGGCTCGGGGCGACGTCCCGGACGAGGCTCCACAGGAGCCTCGCTCATCCGGTCCGGGGCACCGGCGTCGAAGCGCCACCCTGTGACCTCCCCGGACCGATCTGTCCGTCGACCGATTGCGAGCTCCACCCCGGCTGCACCGGGGCGTCGGGATCGAGGTGCCGCCGGCGGCCGGCTCGGTTCGGGCCGGCGCGCGTGACCTGCGCCTTAGCCCCCGCGCCGCAGCCCTCAAATCGTATGCATTGGTTGTGCATGCGTCGTGCATGGGTTGTGCATAGTGAACCCACGGGCTTTTCGTGATCCTCGGCATCGGCGCCGACCTCGCCAACATCGAGCGGATCGAGGCCACGATCGCGCGCTTCGGCGGGCGCTTCCTCGACCGGGTCTTCACCGAGACCGAACAGCGCATCTCCGAGCGCCGGGCCCAGAGGGTCGCCTCCTATGCCAAGCGCTGGGCC
>JBBQRM010000451.1:0-3081 GCA_038214855.1 Rhodobacterales bacterium
CGCCGGTCCACAGATGCGGCTCGACATACCCCTCCGCATCCGCCGCCGCCCGCGCCTCGGCCTGATGCGCCACGCCCAGCGAGGTCGCGTCGAGCGCGCGCGCCCGGATCGCGCGCCCCGTCTCGTCGTCGAGCTGGCTCACCAGCTCCGCCGCATATTCCCGCGCCTCGGCCTGCGTGTCGCGCACCACCATGTGCACCCTCAGCCCGTAGTCGAGCACCCGCCCGTGCGCCGCCGCGCGCGCATGCACCGCGCGCATCCGCTCGGCCAGCGCCGCGCGCGTCTCCGGCCACATCAGGTAGACATCGCATTCCGCCCCGCACAGCTCCAGAGCATCCGGGGAATAGCCGCCGAAATAGAGCAGCGGCCCGCCGTTCTGCTGATAGGGCCTCACCGGATCGGTCGAGAGCCCCTCGAGCGTGTAGATGTCGCCCTTGTAGTCGATCTCGTCGCGCGTCCACGCCTGGCGCAGGATCGACACCACCTCGTGGCTGCGGCGATAGCGATAGGCGCTCTCGGCCGTCTCGCCGGGGAAGTCCGACGAGATCACGTTGAGCGTCAGCCGCCCCTTCAGCATGTGGTCGAGGGTCGCCACCGTGCGCGCCAGCATCGCCGGATGCATCTCGCCGCAGCGGATCGCGGCGAGCAGGTTGATCCGCTCGGTCAGCGGCGCCATGCCGGCGACGAAGCTCAGCGTGTCCTGCCCGACCTGATACGACGACGGGCACAGCACGTTGCGAAACCCCAGCGCGTCGGCGCGGCGCACGATCGCGCTGGTGTTCGCCCAGTTCGAGCGCAGATCGCCCTCCGGCACGCCGAGATGGCGGAAGTCGTCCGAGCACAGCGGTGCGAACCAGGCGATCTCGGCGGCGTCGAGCCCGTCGGATCGGATCGGCACGATGGTCATCGGCGGGTCCTCCGGCAACAAGCCGCTTGCCTTCTCGCCGCAGTCTTAGCAATGCTGCGCCAGTGTATCAATAGTGTATCAATCGCCATGCCGCTGCCCCGCTATCTCCAGATCGCCGAGAGCCTGACCCGCGACATCGACGCGGGCCGGCTCGATGACGGCAGCCGGCTGCCCCCGGAGGTGGCGATGGCGGCGGGGCTCGGCGTCTCGGTCGGCACCCTGCGCAAGGCGCTTGCTGAGCTCGCGAACCGCGGCCTTCTGGTGCGGAGGCAGGGGTCGGGCAACTACGTCCGCCGCGGCATCGGGCCGGCGGGCATCTACGCCTTCTTCCGGCTGGAGCTCGCCGCCGGCGGCGGCCTGCCCACCGCCGAGACGCTGGCGGCGGATCGCTGCGCTGCGCCCGAGGGCCTCGCCTGGGCCGGGTCCTGGCGCATCCGCCGGCTGCGCCGGCTGAATGCGGTGCCGGCGGCGCTGGAGGAGATCCGCATCGACGCCCGCCACGCCGGGACGCTCGAAGCGAGCCGCCTGCCCGAGGCGCTCTATCGCCACTACGCCACCGCCTTCGGCCTGTGGATCGCGCGGGTCGAGGACCGGATCAGCACCGGCGCCTGTCCCGGCTGGGCGCCGCGGGCCTTCCCGCTCGCCGCCGGCAGCCCCTGCGGCCGCGTCGAGCGCCGGGCCCGCAGTCGCGCCGGGCACATCGAGGAGGTCTCGACCACCTGGTACGACCCCGCCACGACCGCCTATGTCGCCCGCTGGCAGGAGACCGCGCCGTGAGCCCGGTGCTGCGCTACGGGATGCTCGGCTGCGGAATGATGGGTCACGAGCACCTGCGCAACCTCGCGCTGCTCGACGGCGCCGAAGTCGCGGCGATCCTCGAGCCCGATCCGGCGATGCGCGCCGCGGCCCACGCGCTCGCGCCCGCCGCGCGGCTGGCGCGGACGCTGCCCGAGCTGCTCGGACCCGACGTGGACTGCCTGGTGATCGCCAGCCCCAACCACGTTCACGCCGCCCAGATCGAGGCGGTAGCCGCACTCCGCCCGCTGCCGATCCTGATCGAGAAGCCGGCCTGCACCACGCTCGCCGAGGCCGCGGCGCTCGAGGCGCTGGCGGCCGGCTATCCCGCGCCACTCTGGGTGGCGATGGAGTACCGCTACATGCCGCCGGTGGCCCGCCTGATCGCCGAGGCGCAGGCCGCGACGGGCGGGATCAGGATGCTCTCGATCCGCGAGCATCGCTATCCGTTCCTGCACAAGGTCGGCGCCTGGAACCGCTTCGACCGGCTGACCGGCGGCACGATGGTCGAGAAATGCTGCCACTTCTTCGACCTGATGTGCCTGATCCTGGCCGCCCGCCCGGTCCGCGTCTACGCCTCGGCCGGCGCCGACGTGAACCACCGCGACGAGCTTTACGACGGCGAGACGCCGGACGTGATCGACAACGCCTTTGCCGTGGTCGATTTCGAGGGCGGCGCCCGCGCCATGCTCGACCTCTGCATGTTCGCCGAGGGCGCGCGCTGGCAGGAGGAGATCGCCGCTGTCGGCCCGCTCGCCCGGATCGAGGCGCTGGTCCCCGGCCCCACCCGCTTCTGGCCCGAGGCGAGCCTCGGCCCCCCGCCGGTGCCCCGGGTGATCGTCAGCCCCCGCACCCCCAAGGGCCCGGTCGCGCTCGACGTCCCCGTCGATCCGACGCTGCTGGCCGCGGGCGACCACAACGGCGCGACCTACTACCAGCACCGCCGCTTCCACGCCGCCGTGACCGCCGGCGCCCCCGTCGAGGTGGACATGGCCGCAGGCCTGCGCGCCGTCCGCCTCGGCCTCGCCGCAGGCCACTCCGCCGCCACCGGCGAGGCGGTGGACCTCACGCGCGGGGCGTTTGCGGTGTGAGGGGGAGGCCTGCGAGGCGAGGAGGGCAGCGCCCATCTGCGGGTGGGCGACAAGCGCCCCCCGGGAGGGGCGGACAGACCGGGTTCAAGGCCCACCTCCTAAGCAACTTGGCGAACCTCGCCCTTCTCGCTACCTTCGGAACGAACCGGGAAAGGTGCTCCAATCATGAAGTTTGTTGCCATCGATGTCGAGACGGCGAATGCCGACATGGCGTCCATATGCTCCATCGGTGTTGCGACATTCGAGGGAGGCGCACTCGCTTCAGAGTGGTATTCGCTGATTGACCCC
>JBBQRM010000452.1:0-3076 GCA_038214855.1 Rhodobacterales bacterium
CCCGCCGCGATGTCCGGCACCCCGCAATGGTCGAGCACCAGCTGCACCCCCTCGCACGCCCGCGCGAGCTCCAGCGCGAGCTCCAGCTGGTCGGCGCGGAACACCATGTCGAAGGGCCGCCCGTGCCGGCCGATCCGTGCGACATTGGCGCGGAAGGTCGGCGATCGCGACACGTCGTCAGGCACCTCGTGCAGGATCCGCCGGTAGCCGACGACATCGAGCTCCGAGCTCTCGTCGAGCCAGTCCTGGAACCCCTCGTCGGTCTCCGGCCGACAGCCGGCGATCAGTCCCAAGATGCCGCTGCCCCGGCCTTCCGCCAGCGTCGAGATCATCCGCGTCTCGACCCGGTAGTCGGCGTCGGCCACGGCGCATTCCATGAAGATCGTGCCGGCGACGCCCGCCCCCTCGGTGAGCGACTTGTAATCGTCGAGCCGGAAGCCTTTGCCTGCCAGCGCCGGCTGACCCTCCGTCCAGGCGTAGTCCAGCCTGTCGGGATAGATCAGGTGCTGGTGCGTGTCGATCAGCGGGATCATCGCACTCAACCCGGATCGGCGATGCAGCTCTGGCGCTGCTGACCGAGGCTCTCGATCCCGAGCTCGATCACGTCGCCGGCCTTCAGATAGGTTGGGGGCTTCATCCCCATCCCCACCCCCGGCGGCGTGCCGGTCGAGATGACGTCACCGGGCGCGAGGCTCATGAACTGGCTCAGATAGCTCACCAGATGCGCCACGCCGAAGATCATCGTCCGGGTCGAGCCGTCCTGCCGCGTCTCGCCGTTCACCTTAAGCCACATTCGCAGGTTCTGCGGGTCGGGGACCTCGTCGCGGGTAACCAGCCACGGCCCGATCGGGCCGAAGCGGTCGCAGGACTTGCCCTTGGTCCACTGGCCGGCGCGCTCGGTCTGGAAGGCGCGCTCCGACACGTCGTCGATCACGCAGTAGCCCGCGACGTATTCCATCGCCTCGGCCTCGGATACGTGTTTCGCCGACCTGCCGATGACGATGCCGAGCTCGACCTCCCAATCGGTTTTCGTCGAGCCGCGCGGGATCCAGACGTCGTCGTCGGGGCCGCAGATCGCCGAGGTCGCCTTCATGAAAATGATTGGCTCCGGCGGCACCGCCGCCCCCGTCTCGGCGGCGTGGTCGGAATAGTTCAAACCGATGCAGATGAACTTCCCGGTCCCCGCCACGCAGGGTCCGAGCCGCACCCCCGCCCCAACCGCCGGCAGGCTCGCCGGATCGAGTGCCGCGAGCCGCACAAGCCCCGCCTCCGACAGAACGTCGCTCGCGATGTCCGCGACGCTCCCCGACAGGTCGCGGATCGTGCCGCCTTGGTCCAGCATACCGGGCTTCTCGGCACCCGGAGGGCCATAGCGCAGCAGTTTCATGTTTTTTTCCCCAGATAATCAGACATTGGACCAGCCGCCGTCGATGATATGCGCGGCACCGGTCGTGAATGCGCTCTCGTCGGAGGCGAGATAGACCGCCAGCGCCGCGACTTCCTCGGCCTTGCCGATCCGCCCCATCGGCTGTCGCGCGACGAAGGCGGCGCGCGCGGTCTCGTAGTCGCCCTGCGCGCGCATCCGTGCCTCGAGCGACGGGCTCTCGATCGTCCCGGGGCAGATGGCATTGCAGCGGACGCCCTGCGTCGCAAAATCCGCCGCGACCGATTTGGTCATGCCGATCACCGCGGCCTTGGTCGCGCCGTAGACGAAGCGGTTGGGTGCGGCCATGATCGAAGAGGCCGCCGAGGCCATGTTCACGATCGACCCCGAGCCCTTCGCGAGCATCCCCGGCAGGAAGGCCCGCATCATCCGGTACATCGCCGTGACGTTGAGATCGACCGAGAAGGCCCAGCGCTCCTCGTCGCAGTCGAGGATGGTGCCGTGATCGACGAAGCCCGCGCAATTGAAGAGCACGTCCACGCCACCGACCCGGTCGCGCAGCGCGGTAATGGCCGCGGGGTCGCGCACGTCGAGCAGCGCCGTTTCCAGCCCCTGGCCCTCGAGCTCCGCCAGCGCCTCGGCATTGATGTCGGTGGCGACGACGTGGCCGCCCTCTTGGAACATCCTGAGAGCGGTCGCCCGGCCGATCCCCTGGCCCGCCGCCGTCACCAGGCAGGACTTGTCCTGCAATCGGTTCATTCCGTCCCCCTCACGCCTTCGCGGCTTCGCCTGGCGATTCCGCCCTGTGGGAGGGGTTGTCGGACAGTTGCCGCCGCTTGTCCACGGGGAACGTGCTGGAAATGCGGGAACGGCCGCGGCCGGACCCCCACCCGGCCGTCAGGGCAGGATCACTTGATCTTGCCTTCCTTGTACTCGACGTGCTTGCGCGCCACCGGGTCAAACTTGCGCACCGACATCTTCTCGGTCATCGTCCGCGAATTCTTCTTGGTCACATAGAAATGCCCGGTGTCGGCGGTCGAGTTCAGCCGGATCTTGATCGTCGTCGGCTTCGCCATCGCTTCAATCCCTTCCCGCAGCCGCCCGCGCGGTGCCCTGTCCGAAAGCGGTTCTTCTAGCGTCTCGGCCCCGCCTGTCAAGGCTCAGAGAAGCTGGAACCGCGCACCCTCGGCGCCGTGACGAAAGAACGGCACCGGCCGCGCCACTGCCGGAGCCGCGCAGATCGCCGCGATCTCGCTCAGCACCACCTCGGTGATGAAGGGCAACGCCAAGGCGCGCGCGGCATCGAGGTCGAGCCATTGCAGGTGCCGCAGCTCCCCGTCCGCGAGCGCGAAGCCGTCGATCTCGCCCGCCACCGCTGCGGCCTCGGCCACGAAGAACCGCGCATCGAACCGCCGCGGCCGCCCCGGCGGCGTGACCGCTCGAAAAACGTGCCGCAGCGCGCCGATGTCCGGCCTGAGCCCCTCGGCGAGAAAGCCGCGCCAGGCGCCGGGGGCTTCCGCGGCCTGCGCCGCCGCCTGCGGGTTGGGACGGCCGAGCATCAGGCCGGTCTCCTCCCACAGCTCGCGCACCGCCGTGAGGCACAGCGCGCGCGCGACCGCCGGATCGGTGTCCACCGACAGGCGCCGCGCCGTCTCCGCCTCCACCTCGCCGTCCCGCGCGAAGGCAAGATCG
>JBBQRM010000453.1:0-3074 GCA_038214855.1 Rhodobacterales bacterium
CCAGCGCGACCGCAACCTGCCCCACATCGGCGCGGTGCGCTTCACCGCCTGAGCCGCGTCTCAGCCGCGCGCCCGGCCCACGATCCGCCACAGCCCCGGCACCAGCAGCGAGGCGAGCCCCAGCTTCAGCGCGTCGCCCACCAGGAACGGCGTCACCCCCCAGGCGATGAGCGGCTGATCCCAGCCGTAGAGCACCCCCAGCCACAGCACGCCCGGCACGTAGATCGCAACCGTCCCCGCCAGCATCGCCAGCGCCATGCCGCCGACGCTGCGATCGAGCCCGCGGCGCGCCGCCTGCCCCAGGATCACCGTCGCGATCACCCAGCCGGCCAGATAGCCCCCGGTCCCGCCGGTCATGTAGGCAAGCCCGTTCATCTCGGCGGAGGTGCCGGCGAACACGTCCCACCCCAGCGCGCCCAGCACCATGTAGAGCCCGATGGTGGCAAGCCCCAGCCGCGGCCCATAGGCCGCCGCGATCCCCAGCACCGCGAGCGAGCCGAGCGTCACCGGCACCGGAGAGGGCCAGACCGGCACCGCCACCTTCGCCGCCAGCACGTGCAGCCCGACCCCGCCGAGCACCAGCGCCAGGCGCTTGATCCATAGCGCCGCTCCCTCCGCCGGCCAGAAGGCTTCGTTCAGGACCGGGCGGGCGACGGCGTGGGTCATCGGATCAACCTCGAGGCTCGGGGACGGGTTCCCCCGGTGATGCCGCATCGGGAGCGCCCTGTCCAGCCGGCGCGTAAGCCGAGACCATCGCGTAATCCTTGCGCGGCCCCCGCACCCGCCAGTCCGCCCGCCACCGCGGCCAGCGCCCGAAGTCGTAGCGGACGCGGTAGCGGTCCGGCGGACACTCGTGCACCGCCACAGGCTGCGGCTCGTCGGCGTAGAAGCGGTGGAACATCCGCCCGTCCTCGAAGCGCAGCTCGATCGTCCCCGCCCCGCCGTCGCGCCACAGATAGGCGCGGGTGGCGCGCACCGGCGCCGCATCGCCCAGCCGCAGCATGCCTTCCTCGGAATAGGCGAGGCCCCCTGGCGCAAGCGAGAATTGGGCCGTCCCGCGCAGCTCGCCGCTGCGCCCGCCGCGGATGTCCTCGATGCTGCGCTCCAGGCGCCAGAGCCCGACGAAGGCCTCCAGTCGCATCGTCCCTCGCTTGTGCCACTGAGGCGCGCAGTCTATCAGGCGGCCGCAGCCCCTCAAGCGCGAAAGGTGCCGCCCTTGATCCCCCGCTACTCCCGCGCGCCGATGGTGGCGATCTGGTCGCCCGAGACGCGCTTTCGCATCTGGTTCGAGATCGAGGCCCATGCCTGCGACGCGCAGGCCGAACTCGGCGTGATCCCGAAGGCCGCCGCCGAAGCGGTCTGGACCGCGAAGGACGTAGTCTTCGACGTGGCGCGCATCGACGAGATCGAGGCGGTCACCCGCCACGACGTCATCGCGTTCCTCACGCATCTGGCCGAGATCGTCGGGCCGCAGGCGCGCTTCGTGCACCAGGGGATGACCTCATCGGACGTGCTCGACACCTGCTTCAACGTCCAGCTAACGCGGGCCGCGGACATCCTGATCGCCGATCTCGACGCGCTGCTGGCAGTGCTGAGGCGCCGGGCCTATGAGCACAAGGACACGCCCACCATCGGCCGCAGCCACGGCATCCATGCCGAGCCCGTGACCTTCGGCCTCAAGCTCGCGCAGGCCCATGCCGAGATGGACCGCGCCCGCGCGCGGCTCGTCGCGGCGCGGGCGGAGGTCGCCACCTGCGCGATCTCCGGCGCCGTCGGGACCTTCGCCAACATCGATCCGCGCGTGGAGGCGCATGTGGCGCAGGCGATGGGGCTGCGCCCGGAGCCGATCTCGACCCAGGTGATCCCCCGCGACCGGCACGCGATGTTCTTCGCCACGCTCGGGGTCGTCGCCAGCTCGATGGAGCGGATCGCCACCGAGATCCGCCACCTCCAGCGCACCGAGGTGCTCGAGGTCGAGGAATACTTCGCCCCCGGCCAGAAGGGCTCGTCGGCGATGCCGCACAAGCGCAACCCGGTGCTGACCGAGAACCTGACCGGCCTCGCCCGGCTGGTGCGCATGGCGGTGGTGCCGGCGATGGAGAACGTCGTGCTCTGGCACGAGCGCGACATCTCGCATTCATCGGTCGAGCGGATGATCGGCCCCGACACGACGATCACGCTCGATTTCGCGCTGGCACGATTGACGAATGTCATCGACAGGCTCGTGGTTTACCCGGACACCATGATGCGCAACATGAACCGGTTCCGCGGCCTGATCCATTCCCAGCGGGTGCTGCTCGCGCTGACCCAGAAGGGTGTCGACCGCGAGGCCGCCTATGCCATCGTCCAGCGGAGCGCGATGAAGGTCTGGGAGGCCGGCGCGGATTTCGAGTCCGAGCTTCTCGCCGACCCGGATGTGCGCGCGGCGATGACCGAGGCCGAGATCGGCGCCTGCTTCGACCTCGCCCATCACACCCGGCACGTCGATACGATCTTCGAGCGGGTCTTCGGCGCGAAGGGCGATGGCGCGTAGCCATGCCTTCGCCCCGGTCTGGCGCGAGGACGCCCGCGTGCTGATCCTCGGCACCCTGCCGGGTGCGGCCTCGCTCGCCGCCGGGCAATATTACGCCCATCCGCGAAACGCCTTCTGGCGGCTGCTCGGCGCGGCGATCGGGCGCGACCTCGCGTCCCTCACCTACGCCGCGCGGCTCGATGCCGTCACCGAGGCCCGCGTGGCGCTCTGGGACGTGATCGCCTCGGCGGACCGGCACGGCAGCCTCGACGCCGCGATCCGTTCGGCGGAGCCCGCCGCGCTGGCCGGTCTCGTCGCCGCGCTGCCACGGCTGCGGGCCATCGCCTTCAACGGCGCAACCGCCAACCGGCTCGGTCGGCGCCAACTCGCAGCGAGCCCGGCACCGGCGCTGATCGACCTGCCCTCGTCCAGCCCGGCCCATGCGGCGATGAGCTTCGACGAAAAGCGTAGGCGCTGGGCGGTCATCGCCGACCATCTCGGATGAGCGCGGGCTTGGACAGGCGAGCGCCGTCGCTAGTCCCACCACACGACACCATTCCAT
>JBBQRM010000454.1:0-3070 GCA_038214855.1 Rhodobacterales bacterium
AATGCGGGGCGCCGGAGTTCTACACCGGCGGTGCGAAGCTGACGCTGATCGAGGGCGCGCACGGGAAGATCGACCCCGGAAGCCTCGAGCGAGCGATCGCCGCGATCTTTCCGGGCAACGTCCACGGGGTTCAGAGGGGCGCGCTAAGCCTGACCAACGTCACCGAGGCCGGCACCGTCTACGGCCCCGACGAGGTGCGGCGGCTCGCCGGCATCGCGCGCGCCCACGGCGTGCCGGTGCACATGGACGGGGCGCGGTTCGCCAATGCGCTCGCGGCGACCGGGGCCACGCCCGCGGAGATGACCTGGAAGGCCGGGGTGGACGCGCTGAGCTTCGGCGGGACCAAGAACGGCTGTCTGGGGGTGGAGGCGGTGATCCTGTTCGATCCGGCGCGTTCCTGGGAGTTCGAGCTCCGGCGCAAGCGCGGGGGGCATCTGTTTTCCAAGCACCGCTACCTGTCGGCGCAGATGGAGGCCTATCTCGCCGACGGGCTGTGGCTCGACCTCGCCTCCCGCGCCAATGCCCGGGCGGGGCTGCTCGCGCGGGGGCTGGCGCGCATCGAGGGCGCGCGGCTGGTACATCCCGCGGAGGCCAACGCCGTCTTCGCCGCCTGGCCGCGCGCCGGGCATCGCGCGGCGCAGGCGGCGGGGGCGGGATATTACCTGTGGCCGTTCGACCAGAGCCTGGAGGGACCGGGGGAGGAGGCGCTGTCGGCGCGGCTGGTGTGCAATTGGGCCACGACCGAGGCGGAGGTGGCGGGGTTGCTCGGGGTGCTGGAGGGCGTGGAGGTGGCGGGTCGGGTGTGATGACGGTTGGCCCCGGCGGGTTCAGCCGAGTTTCGCCAGATGCGCGTCGAGATGCGGCAACCGGTCCTGGCCCCAGAAGAGGTCCTCGCCCACCGCGTAGGTCGGTGCGCCGAAGACGCCACGCATCAGCGCCTGGGTGGTGTTGCGCTCGATCTGCTCGGAGCCGCTGAGCATCGCGCGCTCGGCGAGGCCGGGGTCGAAGCCCGCTTCGCCGAGGCAGTCCCGGACCAACGCGTCCTCGGCGATGTCGCGCTCCTCGGCCCAGACCGCGCGGCCGAAGGAATGTGCGAGCGCGCCCAGATCGCCGCCGCCGGCCTCCTGCGCAGCGATGATCGCGGTCGAGGCGGGGACGGGGTTGGTGGGCCAGTGCCGGGGCTTGACGTTGACCGGCAGCCCGTTCAGCTCGGCCACGCGCGCGATGTCAGCGAGCCGGTAGGCCTGGCGGGACGGGTGGCGCTCGGCCACGGGCGCCGTACCGGTCTCGGCGAAGATGCGGAAGAGCTGCACCGGCCGATAGGTGATGGTGGCGCCCCTTGCCTGCGCGATCTCCTCGAGGCGCAGCCCCGCGAGATAGGCGAAGGGCGACAGCGGGAAGAGGTAGTAGTCGATCTCGGCCATGGTTCGCTCCGGTTTCACCCGCGCCCAGCATCGCCACATCGCGGGCCTTTGCAAGAGCGGGATGCGATGCTAACCGGGGACGCGACCCAGCCTGAGAGGCCCGCTCGATGAACGCGCTGTTCAAGCCGAAGCTGATCGCGGGCAACTCCAACCGGCCGCTGGCCAAGGCGATCGCCCGGCGCATCTCGATCCACCGCGGCGAGCCGGTGGGGCTGGTCGAGACGCGGGTCGAGCGGTTCAACGACCAGGAGATCTTCGTCGAGGTCTTCGAGAACGTCCGCGGCGAGGACATGTTCATCATCCAGTCGACGTCGAATCCGGCGAACGACAACCTGATGGAACTCCTGATCATGTGCGACGCGCTGCGCCGGTCCTCGGCGCACCGTATCACCGCGGTGGTGCCGTATTTCGGCTATGCGCGGCAGGACCGGCGCTCCAAGGCGCGCACGCCGATCAGCGCCAAGCTGGTGGCGAACCTGATGACCGAGGCCGGCATCGAGCGGGTGCTGACGCTCGACCTGCACGCGGCCCAGATTCAGGGCTTCTTCGACGTGCCGGTGGACAACCTCTACGCCTCGCCGGTGTTCGCGCTCGACCTGATGCACAAGTTCCGCAACCTCACGGAGATGACGGTGGTCTCGCCCGACATCGGCGGCGTGGCGCGGGCGCGCGAGCTCGCCGAGCGCATCGGCGCCGAGCTCGCCGTGGTCGACAAGCGCCGCTCGGCGCCGGGCGAGATCGGCTCTATGACGGTGATCGGCGAGGTGAGGGGCCGGGTCTGCGTGATCGTCGACGACATCTGCGACACAGCCGGCACGCTGGTGAAGGCCGCGGAGCTCCTGACGCGGGAAGGCGCGCGCGAGGTGCACGCCTACATCACCCACGGCGTGCTGTCGGGCCCGGCGGTGGAGCGGGTGGGCGCGTCGTGCATGAAGAGCCTGGTGATCACCGATTCGATCGAGCCCACCGCGGACGTGCGCCGCGCGCCCAACATCCGCATCCTGCCGGTGGCGCCGCTGTTCGGCCAGGCGATCCTCAATATTGCCAACGGCACTTCGGTCTCGTCGCTGTTCGACAGCACGACGCTCGCGCCGATCTACGAGGCGCAGTATCCCGACGTGGCCTGATCTCAGACGAGCGCGAGCGGGTCCGGAACGAACCGCACGTCTTGCTCGCCGATCAGGCCGGGCTCGACGTCGCGCAGCACGATCTCGAGCCCGTCCAGCTCGATGAGCGTGTCGCCGGCACCGAAGGCGGTGACGGCCAGCGCGTGCCAGCCCGTGCCTTCCGGCGCCTCGATCCGCAGGAGATCGGTGCCGTCGCGGAAGTCGAGGATCTGGTGGAGCCCGCCCTCGGCCGTCGCGAAGACGAAGACATCCGCGCCGGGACCGCCCGTGAGCAGGTTCGTGCCCGACCCGCCGGCGAGCGTGTCGTCTCCGGGACCCGCGTCGAGCCGGTCGTTGCCCTTGCCGCCCGCGAGCCCGTCGCCGCCGTCGCCGCCCCACAGGCACGGCTCCGAACTCATATGACAGGTGACAGGGGAGCGATTTGCTGAATCGATGCGGCGCCTTGAATCGGAGCCGCCATGTCACCGTCGCCAGAGAGACTGCCCCGCAGGTCGCGCCTCGCCGCGCTGCTCGACCACT
>JBBQRM010000455.1:0-3064 GCA_038214855.1 Rhodobacterales bacterium
TTGCCCCTGTTACTCAATCTCGTCCGCACCGCCAACGACAGGCGTTCCATCAAATCCCGAAGAAAGCTCGCAGGGTGGTCTCCATGCTATCTCCAGATGATCCTCACCTCACCGCCGGGCTAACTTGGATACGGAGCCCTGAAGGGGAGCGGCGGATGTCCGATTGCCCTTGACCCGCCCTGGCGGGGGAAATCTAGTGCCCCCCGGTCAGTCGCGTGGAAGGCCGGCACGATGACGGATGCGCAGGATCCCCGCCCGGAAACCTACGTCTTTCTCCTGCTCCAGAACTTCACGCTGATCGCCTTCGCCGGCGCGGTCGAGCCGCTGAGGCTCGCCAACCGCATGTCCGGGCGCGACCTCTACGCCTGGCAGGTCGTGAGTGAGACCGGCGGCCCCGTCACAGCCTCGAACGGCGTGACGGTGTCGGTGGGCGGCGGGCTCGGGCCGCTGGGCCGCGACGCGACTATCCTCGTCGTCGGCGGCGCCGAGGTGCGACAGTCGATAACCCGGCCGATCCTCGCCTGGCTGCGCCGCGAGGCGCGCCGCGGCCTCGCGGTGGGTGCGGTGTGCACCGGCGCCCAGGCGATCGCGCAGGCGGGGCTGCTCGAGGGGCGGCGCTGCACCATCCACTGGGAGAACCGCGACAGCTTCGCCGAGGAGTTCCCCGACATCCGCCTCACGCCGAACGTCTATGTCGTCGATCAGAACCGCTATACCGCTGCGGGGGGTGCCGCCTCGACCGACCTGATGCTGCGGCTGATCGCGCGCAGCCATGGACCCGAGCTCGCGAACATGGTCGCCGATCAGATGATCCACACCTCGATCCGCTCCGAGCGCGACGAGCAGCGGCTGTCGATCCCGACTCGGATCGGCGTGCGCCACCCCAAGCTCGCGCAGGTGATCCACATGATGGACGCAAACCTAGAGGACCCGATCTCGCCGGCGGCTCTGGCGCAGGACGTGGGGATGTCGACGCGCCAGCTCGAACGGCTGTTCCGCCGCTATCTCAACCGCAGCCCCAAGCGCTACTACATGGAGCTGCGGCTGACCAAGGCGCGCAACCTGCTGCTGCAGACCGACATGAGCGTGATCAACGTGGCGCTGGCGAGCGGCTTCGCCTCGCCGTCGCATTTCTCGAAATGCTACCGCGCGGTCTACCGAACCACCCCCTACCGCGAGCGCGGCGGCTCTGAGGCGGCGGACTGAGGTGCTGGCGGGTTCCCGCCGGCGCTCGCGCACCGCCTTGCCCGGGCGGAACCCGCCCCCGTAGATGGCGCCGGACATCATCGGGGAGATTGCGATGAGACGTGCATGGGATTTCGACGCCGGCCGCGAGGGGTTCGGCTACCGCGACGACGCGTTCCGCTTCACCGACGAGCCGGCCGATTCCGGCGGCGCCTGGAGCCCGCGCGCGGGGGAGGGCGACGGCGGGCTGATCGTCCAGCTCGGCGGCCGCGACGGCGCCGACATCACCGGCATGTCCGGCGGCTGGTTCACGAGCCTCACGCTGGAGACCACGCAGCAGGCGAGCCTGAGCTTCCGCTACAACCTTACCCAGTCCAACAATTACGAGCCGGACGAGCGCAGCGACGTGATGGTCGCGCTCGACGGGCAGCCGGTGGGCGGCGTGATCGCGCTTGTCGCAGGCGACGGGACCGGCGGGGCGGCGCGCTCGACCGGCTGGCAGACCGCAACGATCGACCTTGGGGAGCTCGCGGCCGGGCGCCACGAGCTCACCTTCGGCGGCTTCAACAACAAGAAGACGCAGGCGAGCGAGGTGACGCAGGTCCGCTTCGACGACATCGTTTTCGAAACCTCCGCCGGGGGTGGTGATACCAGCCCCGGGAGCTCCGGCGGCGGCAGCGGCTTCGGAGCGTTCGAGGCGCGGGTCCTGGCGCTGACCAACCAGTTCCGCGCCGAGAACGACAAGCCGCCACTCGCGCACGATGCCAAGCTCGACGCGGCGGCCGGGGGCTGGAGCGAGGCGATGGCCGAAGGCGATTTCTTCCGCCACTCCACGCCTGCGCAGGTCGAGCGCGAGGGTTATGCCTGGCGGTCCTGGGGTGAGAACATAGCCGCCGGCTACGCGACGCCCGAAGCGGTGGTGCGCGGCTGGATCGACAGCCCCGGCCACCGAGCCAACCTGCTGAGCGACCGCTTCCAGGAGATCGGCATTGGCCACGTCTATCTCGCCGAGGATCGCGGGTCGGTGAACTACAATCACTACTGGACCCAGACCTTCGGCACCGAGGCGTCCGACCTGATGCTCTAGGCTCGACGCGCCGCGGCCGAAGGCGTAGGTCTGGCGCGTCGGGATCGGAGGGAGCAATGGCTCAGAGCATCGTCATCGTCGGGGCCGCGCGCACGTCCATCGGCGGCTTTCAGGGCACGCTGGCGGGAGCCACGGCCGCAGATCTCGGGGGTGCCGCGATCCAGGCGGCGCTGGCGCGGGCCGGCGTCGAGCCTGGGCAGGTCGACGAGCTCCTGATGGGCTGTGTTCTGCCGGCGGGCCAGGGTCAGGCGCCGGCGCGGCAGGCAGGCTTCAAGGCCGGTCTTGGCGAGGGCGTGCCGGCAACGACAGTCAACAAAATGTGCGGCTCCGGGATGAAGGCGGTGATGCTCGCCCACGACCGGCTGGCGCTCGAGGGCGGCTGCGTGGTCGCAGGCGGCATGGAGAGCATGTCGAACGCGCCGTATCTGCTGCCCACGATGCGGGGCGGCGCGCGGCTGGGGCACGCGAGCGCGCAGGACCACATGTTCCTCGATGGGCTCGAGGACGCCTACGAGCCCGGACGCCTGATGGGCAGTTTCGCCGAGGATTGCGCGAGCGAGTTCCAGTTCACCCGCGAAGCTCAGGACGCCTATGCGACCGCCTCGCTGGAGCGCGCGCGGGCGGCTCAGGCCGATGGCGGCTTCGCGTCCGAGATCGCGCCGGTGACGCTCAGGTCCCGCGCGGGGACAAGCGAGGTCGCCGCCGACGAACAGCCCCGGACGGCGCGGCCGGAGAAGATCCCGCTGCTCCGGCCCGCCTTCCGCGAGGACGGCACGGTGACGGCGGCGAATT
>JBBQRM010000456.1:0-3063 GCA_038214855.1 Rhodobacterales bacterium
TCGCATCGTCGACCACGTTCTGCGACACGAATCCCTTCTCGACCAGCTTCGCCTGGCGCTCGACGAGGCGATCGGCCTGCTCGAGCAGCGTGGTGAGGCGCGTCGATCTCGGCGCTGTCGGTGCGCGCCTGGATCTCGAAATCCTTGGCGTCGATCTCGGCCAGCAGCTCGCCCCTCTTCACTTCTTCCCGGCAAAGCCGGGCACGCGGATCACCTTGCCGGCGACTTCGGCGCTGAGCTTGGGATCCATCACGTTCTCAAGCGAACCGACCACCTCCTCGAGCACCTCGAAGCGGCGCGGCTGTACCTGGGTCGCGGTGATCAGCACGCCCGGCGGTGCGGCGTCGCGACTTGGGGGCGGCGGCGCGTCCTTGCCGCAACTGGTCAGAAGCGCCGCGCACAGCACTGCCACGCACGCGCGCGAAACGTCATACGGAGTCTGCATCCCCGGAACCGTCCTGCCTGAAAGACTGCCTGCACGCCCTGGTGCGGTCGCAGTCGACCGGAAACACAGCCGGACACTCTGCGGGGCCGCGCGATCAGATATCGGGAACGGGCCCGCGGGCGCGCCTTTGCAGACGCGCAACAAATCGTTACACGGTACCGGGCGCGTCCCCGACGCCGTTCACCCCGTCCGGCGCGCCAGCACCTCGATCGGCACGATGCCGCCGTCCTTCAGGGCGCCCCCGGTGTTGGCCATCATCGCCTTGGCGCCCTCCCCGTGGATGAGCTGAACCGCGCGATGGGGGGGTTTCTCGCCGCGCTCGGCCATCGCCCGGCTTCGTGCACCATATTCGAGCGCCGCGGCGAGCGTGTCCTTGAGCGACACGACCTCGAACCCCGCAGCCTCGAGGCCGCGGCGGGTGGCTTCGGGGCTCGCCAGGAAACTCGCTTCGGCACTCGCCGCCCAGGGCGCCGGGTATTCCGGGTCCGGACCCGCGCCGCGCGCGTACTCCGAGAGCACCAGCCAGCCGCCCGGCCTGAGCACGCGCAGGATCTCGCGATAGAACGCCGCCTTGTCGGCGATGTTCATCGACACGTTCATCGAGTAGGCGCCGTCGAACGTCGCCCCGGCGAACGGCATCGACAGCGCGTCGCCCTCCTCGAGCACGACGCGCTCCGACAGGCCGAGCAGCGCCGTCAGCCGCCTGCCGACCGCGCAGAACTCGGCTGTCAGATCGATCCCGGTCACGCGGCAGCCGAAGCGCTCGGCGAAGTAACGCGCCGGCCCGCCGATGCCGCTGCCGATATCGAGCAGGTGATCGGTCGCGCCGATCGTCAGCGTGTCGGCCAGTTCGCGCGTCGCCTCGAGCCCGCGGCCGTGGAAATGGTCGTAGGGCGCGAGCGCCTCGAGCCCCGGGCGCTCGGGATCGGCGCCGTCCGCGGCAAGCGCGGCGCGCAGGCGCTCGAGCAGGGTGCCGCTGGTGTAGTGGCCGGATATCGTCGGAGAGCCCAATGGTTCCACCTTTGCTCCGCGCAGAGCCGACACTGTAGACGTCGCGCGAGCGCATTCTCCTCGGCCACGAAAGCGAGGGTGGCCGGCACCAGCAGCGCCGAGGCGGCGAGCGCGCCGACCTCGCCCCAGGCGTTCAGCCGCCACCAGATCCAGCGCAACACCAGCACCACGCCGACGCCCGCGCCGAGCAGCAGGCTCGCTACCCAGGCCGCGCGGATCGACGCAAGCTGGGTCATCACCGACGGCGAGCGCGAGCAGCAGCAGGTTCGAGCCGCGCGCGACGCGCACCAGTATGCGCGCCTGGGGCGCCCGGCCGCTGCGCGGCGCGATGAACCGCGCGTAGATGTCGTTGGTCCAGTACGCCGCGCCCAGTTGAGATGGGTGTCGAGCGTCGAGGCGAGCGCGGCAAGCATCGCGGTGAGCAGCAACCCCTTCACGAGCGGCGGCAGCAATTCGACGATGCCGAGCACGTAGGTCGCCTCGCGCTCGGCGACAAGCGCGCCGCCCGACAGGCCGGGCGGCGCCGGGTACAACAGCAGCAGGCCGAGCGCGATCGGCAGCCACCGCAGGCCATCCACCGGGCGTTGGTGTGTCTCGCGTTGGATGCGAGTGCGCTCACAACCCACCGACCAGCGGAGGCACTCGCGAGCATGACACGGGCACTGGACCCAGAGGTGGGACGGGTCATATGGGAGACGATCGAACCGCTGCTGCCGCCGCCGGACACGTCACATCCCCTCGGCTGTCATCGGCCACGCGTGCCCGACGAGGTGTGCTTTCGCGGGATCCTGATCCGGCTGGTGACCGGTTCGTCGTGGGTCGACATCGAAGCGATCCTGGGTTTCGAGGTCTCCGACACCACGCTGCGCGCCCGGCGGGACGAGTGGATCGACGCTGGCGTGTTCGACACCCTCGCCGCCGAAGCGCTCGCCGGCTATGACCGCATCATCGAACTCGACCTCGACCTGGTCGCCCTCGACGGGTCGATCCACAAGGCTCCCTGCGGGGGCGAGGGAACGGGCAAGAGCCCAGTGGATCGTGGGAAGTTGGGCTGGAAGTGGTCGGTGGCCTGCGACGGTGCCGGCATCCCGATCGGTGTCGCGATCGACGGCGCGAACCGCAACGACCTCGTACTGCTCGAACCCACCATTGATGCCATCGAAGCCTCCGGGCTGCTCGCCGATATCGGCACCCTGTCCCTCGACCGGGGCTACGACTACCCGGTCGTGCGGGGCCGGCTCGAAGCCCGCGGGCTGACCGATCTCGACATCCAGAAGCGAGGAACCAAGCCCAAGCCCGGCGAGCCGCACCGGCTCACGCTCGGGCTGCGTTGGATCGTTGAGGCCACCAACACGTGGTTGTCGAACTATGGCCAACTCCGCCGCAGCACCGATCGTCGCGAACGCCACCGCCACGCCGCCATCCGACTGGCCACCGCCGTTCTGATCATCGGCCGACTCATCGACTACCGAAACCGATGGAGCCCGGTGCCCGCGTGACACCTATCCGCTCGGCTCCTAAGCGCCCACGGCTCAATCGTCGGGTGTCCCGTCCCCTTCCGCAGCCGCGCCCTCGGTTCCGGGACCGACTCCTAGGCTCGTGGCGTG
>JBBQRM010000457.1:0-3049 GCA_038214855.1 Rhodobacterales bacterium
CGGCGCCGGTCCTATGCTCGCCCCATGCACAGGCTCCTGGTCCCGCTCCTCGCCCTCGCCCCCTCCCTCGCGCTCGCGGGCGAGGCGCGCGTGCTCGACGCCGAGGCTACGGCGCTGGGCGGCCTCTGGCGCTTCACCGTGACGGTCGCCCACGAGGACGCGGGCTGGGCGCATTACGCCGACGCCTGGGAGGTGCTCGCGCCCGACGGCACGCGGCTCGGCCTGCGCGAGCTCCTGCACCCGCACGACACCGAGCAGCCCTTCACCCGCGCCCTCGACGACGTGACGATCCCCACGGGCATCGCCGGGGTGCAGGTCCGCGCGCGGGACAACGTGCACGGCTGGGGACCTGTCTATTCCCTGCCGCTGCCCGAGTGAGCACCGGCGCCGAATCCTAACAAATCGTAAAAACGCCGTTTTTTATTCAACGATTTCAACGGAGACACGCGCCTTTCACAGTGAAAGGCCGCGACTTTCACACGCGGCGGCGTCAGCCGGCGTCGAGCGCCGCGACCACCGCATCGCCCATCGCGCTCGTCGAGACCGGTGTGCCTCCCGCCGGCCCCAGCAGATCGGCGGTCCGGAGCCCGTCCGCCAGCACCTTCTGGACCGCCGTCTCCAGCCGCGTCGCCTCCTCGCCACGGTCGAACGAATAGCGCAGCGCCATGGCGAAGCTCAGGATGCAGGCGATCGGATTGGCGAGCCCCTGGCCCGCGATGTCCGGCGCCGAGCCGTGCACCGGCTCGTAGAGCGCCTTCGGCCGCCCGTCCGGCCCCGGTGCGCCCAGGCTCGCCGAGGGCAGCATCCCCAGCGACCCGGTCAGCATCGCCGCGATGTCCGAAAGGATGTCCCCGAACAGGTTGTCCGTCACGATCACGTCGAACTGCTTGGGATTGCGCACCAGCTGCATCGCGCCGTTGTCGGCATACATGTGGCTCAGCTCGACGTCGGAATATTCCGCCTCGTGCAGCGCCGTCACCTCCTCGCGCCACAGCACGCCGCTCTCCATGACGTTGGCCTTTTCCATCGAGCAGAGCCGGTTGCGCCGCCGCCGCGCCAGCTCGAAGGCCGCGCGCGCAACCCTTCGGATCTCCTCCGTCGTGTAGCGCTGGGTATTGACCCCGACGCGCCCGCCCTCGTTGTCGGGGAAGATGCCGCGCGGCTCGCCGAAATAGACCCCGCTCGTCAGCTCGCGGACGATGACGATGTCGAGCCCCGCGATCACCTCGCGCTTGAGCGAGGAGAAATCCGCCAGCGCGTCGAAGCACTGCGCGGGCCGCAGGTTCGCGAAGAGGTCCATCTCCTTGCGCAGCCGCAGCAGCCCGCGCTCGGGTTTCACCGAGAAGTCGAGCGCGTCGTACTTCGGCCCGCCCACCGCGCCGAGCAGCACCGCATCCGCCGCCTGGGCCTTGTCCATCGTCGCATCCGTGAGCGGCGTGCCGTGGGCGTCATAGGCGACGCCGCCCACCAGGTCCTCGTCCACGTCGAAGGCCAGGCCGCGGTTCCCGAACCAGCCGATCACCTTGCGGACCTCGGCCATCACCTCGGGGCCGATGCCGTCGCCGGGCAGGATCAGGAGCGATGGATTGGCCATGGTGCGGGTCCCCTCTTGCATTTGGCGAGGCTCCCGCTAGCGCCCGCGCCCCGCGGGGTCAAGTCAGCGCAGCACCAGGTCCACCCAGACCAGCCGGTGCGGCGACCCCTCGGCCACCGGCTCCGCCAGCGGCGCGCCGGGCGCGGGCCAGAAGACGCCGGCCTCCGCCACCTCGAGCCCCGCCGAAGGCAGCACGTAGTCGACCCGCAGATTCCCTGGCCCGCCCTCGTCGCGCCAGTCGGCGGTGTCGAGGGTGGCACGCCCCTGTTGGTCGCGGTTCGCGCCGCCCTGCGCCCGAGCCGCCGCCGCGGCGCCGGCACTCGACGGCTCGGGGTCCTGGAGTGCGGTATGCGCGAGAAGGCCCGCCACCGCGTCGTGCTGCCCTGCGCCGTCCTTCGGGTCGAGCTGGAGGTCGCCGAGCACCACCAGCGGCGCGTCCGGGGCAGCGGCCTTGTGCCCAAGGTCGTCGCGCAACGGCTCGCCGTCGAGGTAGTGCAACCAGAAGCCGATCTCGTCGGCGTTGCGCCGGGCATTCATCTTCTCCGGCCCGTCGAAGAGCGGCGGCGTCGGCGCGCTCGCCAGCAGGTGCAGCCGCCCGCCATCCTCCAGCACCACCGGCACGTCCCAGTGCGAGCGCGACGACAGCCGCATCACCGCCTGCGCCTCGGCGCTCGGATAGGGCGTGCCGTCCTCGCGCTCGGGCAAGCGCGCGCCCGGCAGGTCGCGCCAGAGCAGCGTCCGGAAGGTCCGCGCCGCCTCCGCGTCGATCGGCAGACGCGAGACCAGCGCCATGCCGCCGTGCCCGGGGAACTTGCCGAAGCCGAGGTTGTCGTCCCAGCCGGCGAGCCGCCCGTCGTCGTCCATGTCGAAGCCGATCGGCACCCCGGCGTTGACCGGCGCGGCGAAGACGTGCGGATAGTCGATCCCCTCCGCCCCCTGCCGCAGCAGCTCGAGAAACGCCTCGAGCGCCCGCCCGCGCAGATCGTGGTCGAAGCGCGTCAGGAGCAGCACGTCCGGCCGCACCGCCTGGATCACCCGCACCGCCGTCGCGAGCTCCGCCTCCGGCTCGCGCCCCAGCTCGTGCAGCAGCACACCCGGCCCGGCGCGGCTGAGATCGGCGCCGTAGGTCGCTACGCGAAGCGTCTCCGCCGCCGCCGGCGCGACGGTGAGCGCGATCAGGACCATGACGGAACGCAGGAGCTTCACCCGGCTCAAGCTGCCGCCGGTGCGTTAAGGCGGGGTTAACCGGTGGCGAGCCAGGGCGCGCGGGCGGCGTATTCCGTCTCGAAGGCGTCGATGGCGCCGGCCTTCTCGAGCGTCAGCCCGATGTCGTCGAGCCCCTCGAGCAGGCAGCGTCTGCGGAACGGGTCCACCTCGAACCCGATGGTGCCGCCGTCGGGGCCGGAGACCGTTCGGGTCTCCAGATCGACCGTCACCACCGCGTTCGATCCACGG
>JBBQRM010000458.1:0-3039 GCA_038214855.1 Rhodobacterales bacterium
TGCCGAAGATGGTCAGCTGCGAATGGACCGGGACGATGAACCTGACCGAGCCGCATTGCGGCACGGACCTGGGGCTGTTGCGCACCAAGGCGGAGCCGCTGGACGACGGCAGCTATCGGATCACCGGGCAGAAGATCTTCATCTCCGCCGGCGAGCACGACATGGCCGAGAACATCGTGCATCTGGTGCTGGCGCGCATTCCGGGTGGTCCGCCGGGGGTGAAGGGGATCTCGCTCTTCATCGTGCCGAAATACCTGGTGAACCCCGATGGAAGCCTCGGCGACCGCAACGCCGTTGCCTGCGGCAAGGTCGAGGAGAAGATGGGCATCCACGGCAACGCCACCTGCGTGATGAACTACGACGGGGCGACGGGCTTTCGCATCGGCGAGGAGCACAAGGGCCTGAGGGCGATGTTCACGATGATGAACGAGGCCCGCATCGCCGTGGGCGTGCAGGGGCTGGCGCAGGCCTGTGCGGCCTATCAGGTGGCCAGCGGCTACGCCCGCGAGCGGCTGCAGGGGCGCGCGGTGACGGGGGCGGAAAACCCGGACGGGCCGGCCGATCCGATCATCGTGCATCCCGACGTGCGCCGGGCGCTGATGGACCAGAAGGCCTTCGTCGAAGGGGGTCGCGCCTTCCTGCTGTGGGGCGCCTCGCTGATCGACGCGAGCGAGCGGGCGGGCGACGCCGCGGCCGAGGGGCTGGTGTCGCTGCTGACGCCGGTGATCAAGGGGTTCCTGACCGACAAGGGCTTCGAGATGACGGTTCAGGCCCAGCAGGTACTGGGCGGGCACGGCTATATCGAGGAATGGGGCCTGAGCCAGTTCGTGCGCGACGCGCGGATCGCGATGATCTACGAGGGTGCCAACGGCGTGCAGGCGCTCGACCTCGTGGGCCGCAAGCTCGCGCTCGACGGGGGCAGGCACGTGATGGGTTTCTTCGAGCTGGTGAAGGGGTTCATCAAGGCAAAGGAAGACGAGCCGCGGCTGAAGGCGGGGTTTCTCGACCCGCTGAAGGAGGCGTCGAAGGACCTCCAGGCGGCGGCGGGCTTCTTCATGGAGCGGGGCATGAAGAACCCCGACGACGCGCTGGCCGGCTCGACCGATTTCCTGCATCTGTTCGGGCATGTGGCGCTGGGGTTCATGTGGGCGCGGATGGCGAAGGCGGCGCTGGAGGGGGACGAGGACTTCCACGCGGCCAAGCTCGCGACCGGGCGCTACTACATGGCGCGCTGCCTGCCGGCGACCGGGCTGCATCTGGCGCGCATCGTCTCGGGCGCCGAGCCGGTGATGGCGCTGCCGGCGGAGGCGTTCTGAGGCGGCGGGGGAGGGAAACCATGGCTGAGTCGAAACCAAAGCGCCTGCCGCTGCCGAAGCGGTTCAACGCCGCCGTGACCGAGGAAGCCTACGGGCGGCTGCGGGAGCTGAACGCGCGCTACGGGCTGTCGAACAACTACCTGCTGACGGTGCTGCTCGAGCGTCTCGACGCCTATGCCGATGCCGAGCGGCTCGAGGCGGTCTTCCGCGACTTCATTTCGGACTATGGCGCGCCGGAACCGGGCAAGCCGATGGCCGCGCGATGATGGCGGACTACCGGCTGCATTGCTTCGCCCAGTCCGGCAACGCCTACAAATGCGCGCTGATGCTCGAGCTGGCCGGCGCGGCCTGGGAGCCGGTCTTCGTCGATTTCTTCAACGGCGAGACGCGGACGCCCGCGTTCCGGGCGCTCAACGGCATGGGTGAGGTGCCGGTGCTGGAGGACGGCGAGACGGTGCTCAGCCAGTCGGGCGCGATCCTCGACCATCTCGCGGGCAGGCTCGGGCGGCTGGTGCCCGGGACCGAGGAGGAGCGGCGCAAGGTGCTGCGCTGGACGCTGTGGGACAACCACAAGCTGACAGGCGCGCTGTCGACGCTGCGCTTCATGCGGCAGTTCGTGGCCGAGGAGAGGCGCGACGCGGGGGTGATCGGTTTTCTCGACGGACGGGCGCGCACGGCGCTGGGCATGCTCGACGGGCACATGGCGACGCGCGACTGGGTGACGGCGGCCAAGCTCACGACGGCGGATCTCTCCTGCGCCGGGTATCTCTACTACGACGGCGAGCTGGGGATCGACCTGGGCGAGTACCCTCATGTCGTCCGCTGGCTGGAGCGGCTGCGGGCGCTGCCCGGCTGGCGCCATCCCTACGAGCTGATGCCGGGCCATCCGCTGCCCGGCCGAGGAGACGCACGATGACCGAGGCCTTCATCTACGACGCCATCCGCACGCCGCGGGGCCGCGGGCGCCGCGACGGGGCGCTGCACGAGGTGACGGCGGTGCGGCTGTCGGCGGTGGTGCTGAACGCGCTGAAGGCGAGGAGCGATCTGGCCACCGACGCGGTGGAGGACGTGATCTGGGGCAACGCGACGCAGGTGGGCGAGCAGGGGGGCTGTCTCGCGCGCTCGGCCGTGCTCTTGTCGGACTTCGACGAGCGCGTGCCGGGGCTGTCGATAAACCGCTTCTGTGCCAGCGGGCTCGAGGCGGTGAACCTCGCGGCCAACCAGGTGCGCGCCGGGGCGGGGCAGGCCTACGTCGCGGGTGGCGTCGAGATGATGAGCCGGGTGCCGATGGGCTCGGACGGCGCGGCGATCGCGGCCGACCCGTCGCTCGCGATGAAGAGCTATTTCGTGCCGCAGGGGATCTCGGCGGACATCATCGCGACCGAGTTCGGCTTCAGCCGCGACGAGTGCGACCTCTACGCGGTCGAGAGCCAGAAGCGCGCGTCGCGGGCCTGGGCGGAGGGTCGGTTCGCCGGATCGGTGATCGCGGTGCGCGACGTGAACGGGCTGCCGATCCTCGAGCGCGACGAGTATCTGCGGCCGGAGACAGACATGCAGTCGCTCGGGGCGCTCAAGCCCGCCTTCAAGGAGATGGGCGAGACGATGCCGGGCTTCGACGCGGTGGCGCTCTTGAAGTACCCGCATCTGGAGAAGATCGACCACGTCCATCACGCCGGCAATTCCAGCGGCATCGTCGATGGGGCGGCGGGGGTGCTGATCGGCT
>JBBQRM010000459.1:0-3036 GCA_038214855.1 Rhodobacterales bacterium
CGCCCGGCGCCGGTCACCGACCAGTGGCGCACCGAGGGGGCCGCGCTCGCGCCCTCGCTCGCCGCGGCCGCGGAGGGGCTCGCCTGGATCGAGGCGCCGGGCGCGCGGGCGGAGGCGCGCGCCATCGCGCTCGCGCTGCGCGACGCGGCGGCGGAGGGCGCGCGCGCGGCGCTGGTGACGCCGGACCGGGTGCTGGCGCGGCGGGTCAGCGTCGAGCTCGGCCGCTGGGGGCTGATCCCCGACGACAGCGCCGGCCGGCCGCTGGCGCTGACGCCGCCCGGGGTCCTGCTCGCGCGGCTCGCCGCACTCGCGGGCGAGCCGCTGACGCCCGAGACGCTGCTGATCCTGCTCAAGCACCCGCTGGCGAGCAGCGCGCCCGGCGCGCGGGGGCGGCATCTGGCGCTCACGGCCCGGCTCGAGATCGGGCTGCTGCGCGGGGGCTCGCCGCAGGTGGACTGGCCCGAACTCGCCGCCTGGGCCGCGAAGGAAGGCGGGGCCGCGCCCGGCTGGATCGCCTGGGTCGAGTCGAGCCTCTCCCCGCTGATTGCCGGTGGGACCGAGCCGCTCGCACAGATGCTGGCGCGGCATCGTCGGGCCGCCGAGGCGCTGGCGGCGGGGCCAGACGAAGCGGAGGACCATGCGCTCTGGGACAAGGCGGCCGGAGCCCAGGCGCTGGCGCTGATGCGGTCGCTCGCGGCGGAGGCCGAGGCGCTGGGGCGAATCCGGCCGCTGGAGTACCGGGCGCTCCTGCGTTCGCTGATGGCCGCGCGCGACGTGCCCGAGGAGGCCGTGGTCACCGATGCGCGGATCGCCATCTGGGGCACGCTCGAGGCGCGGGTGCAATCGGCGGATCTGGTGATCCTCGCCGGGCTGAACGAGGGCGTCTGGCCGCGGCTACCGACGCCCGACCCCTGGCTCAGCCGGGCGATGCGCGCGCGGCTCGGCCTGCCGAGCCCGGAGCGGCGGATCGGACTGTCGGCGCACGACTTCCAGCAGGCCTGCGGCGCTGCGCATGTGATCCTCAGCCGGGCGCGGCGCGACGCCGAGGCGCCGACGGTGCCGGCGCGCTGGCTCATCAGGCTCGAGAACCTGCTGACCGGCCTCGGCGAGCCGGGGCGACACGCGCTCGCGACCGCCCGCGGCCGGGGTGCGGCGCTGCTGGCGCGGGCCGAGGCGCTCGACCGGCCGGTGCGCCCGGAGCCCACAGCCCCGCGCCCGGCGCCGCGGCCGCCGGTGGCGGCGCGGCCTGCGGCGCTGTCGGTGACCCAGATCGAGCGGCTCGCGCGCGACCCTTACGCGATCTATGCGCTGAAGGTGCTGCGGCTCCGCCCGCTGGACCCGCCGGGCAGCATCGCCGACGCCCTGACTCGCGGCAGCGCGGTGCACGAAGCGCTGGAGGCCTATCTCGCCGACCTCGAGCGCGAGCCCGAGGCCGATCCGCGCGCGCTCTATCATGCCGCCGTCGAGACGGTGCTGGCCCGCTCCGCGCCCTGGCCGGCGGTCCGGGCGTTCTGGGCGGCCCGCCTCGGCCGCGCTGCCGCCTGGTTCGTCGCGGGCGAGGCAGAGCGGCGCGCCATCGCCGAACCGCTCGCGCGCGAGCGGCGGGGACGGCGACCGCTCGCGGGGCTCCCCGCGCCCTTCGAGGTGACCGCCAAGGCAGATCGCATCGACCGCACCGCCGAGGGCTTCTACGCGATCTACGACTACAAGTCCGGCTCCATCCCGACGAAGGGCAAGGTCGAGCTTTCGCACCTGCAATTGTGGCTCGAGGCCGCCATCGCCGAGGCGGGCGGCTTCGAGGGAATGCCGGCAGCGCCGGCGCGGCATCTGGAGCTGATCGGCCTCGGCGCGCGCAAGACGCTGGCGCTCGACGCCTCGCCCGAGAAGGTCGCGGACATCTGGGCGCGGCTGCACGGGCTGATCGCGCATTACCAGCGGCCGGAGAGCGGCTTCGTCGCGCGCCTGAGGGTGGCGCCCGGCGATTTCGCCGGCGACTACGACCACCTCGCGCGCTTCGGCGAATGGGCGGACGGCGACGCGCCCGCCGAGGGCGACCCATGGTGACGGGCGCGGTCGCAGCGCAGGTCTACGCCGCCGAGCCCGCCGCCTCTTCCTGGGTCGCGGCCAACGCCGGCTCGGGCAAAACGCGGGTGCTGACCGACCGGGTGGCGCGGCTGCTGCTCGCCGGGACCGAGCCGGGCAGGATCCTGTGCCTCACCTACACAAAGGCCGCGGCGGCGGAGATGCAGAACCGCCTGTTCCGCACCCTCGGCGGCTGGGCGATGCTGCCGGACGCCGAGTTGCATGCGGCCCTCGGCACGCTGGGCGCGCCCGAACGGGTCACGGAGCCGCACGCGCTCGCGCAGGCGCGCACGCTGTTCGCCCGGGCGCTCGAGACGCCGGGCGGGCTGAAGATCCAGACGATCCACGCCTTCTGCGAGTCGCTGCTGCGCCGCTTCCCGCTCGAGGCCGGCGTGGCGCCGCAGTTCGCCGTGCTCGACGACCGCCAGGCGCAGGGGCTGCGCGACGAGGTGCTCGACGCGCTCGCCGTTCGCGCGCCGGCGGTCTTCGTCGGCATGGCGCGGCACCTGACCGGCGACGACCCCGGCGCGCTGCTCCAGGAGATCAACCACCACCGCGCAGCCTTTGCGGATGTCTTCGACGAAGGCCGCCTCGCCCGCGCGCTGGGCGTGGCGCCGGGCGACACCGTGGAGGCGCTGGCCACCCGCGTGCTCGACGCGGAGGCGGCGGCGCTGATCGAGCGGTGCCTGCCGGCGCTCGAGGCGGGCAAGACAACCGATACCGCGGCCGCCGGGGCGTTGCGCGAGGTGCTGGCACTGGAGGCGCCAGAGGCGCGGCTGGAGGCGCTGGAGGCCGCCCTGCTGACCGCCGCCGGCACGCCGATCTCGAAGCTTCCCACGAAGGGCGTCGCGACGGCGCATCCGGAGCTCGCGACCGAGCTCCGCGCCCTGAAATCGGCGGTGGAGGCCGCGCGCCAGCAGCGGCTCGGGATCGCGGCGCTCGGGCGCAGCCGCG
>JBBQRM010000460.1:0-3034 GCA_038214855.1 Rhodobacterales bacterium
TTTAAGGAGTTGGCTGGGGAAAGCGGACTGGGGTCGAACACTCCCTGGGGTCTAAGTCATTGACTTAAAATGATTTTGGTGGACCTACAGGGCGCGTACGACCAGCTTGCGAGCTTTGGGCTAGTGCTTGAGCGGGGGCGATGATGGTTGTAGTCGCCACACTGACGGCCGAGATTGTCTTCGGCGGCTGAGGGAACGCTTGTTGCGTCTTCACTATTAGGCTGTCGATGTCCGTTTACGGTCGGACGCGGTACCAGGCACTGTCACGTCAGCCGAAGTTCGCGAGCCTTTGCCTTCACTTCCTCTCGCAGGAAGTCCACGAACAGGCACACCTTGGCGGACATGTTGAGCCGGTCCGGGTAGATCGTCATGATGTCGGCTTGCGTGAAGTACCGGGGCAGCACGATCTTCAGCCGTCCGGATCGCACGTGGCCGGCGATGTCCCATTCCGAGCGCAGCATTATGCCGCGGCCGTCGAGGACCCAGGAGACGCCGGTCTCGCCATCGTTGGTGGAGAGGGTGCCTACGACGCGCACGCTCTGGTCGTCGCCGAAGCTCCAGACGTCGTAGGCCGCGTGTTCCTGGCGCAGGACGATGCAGGAATGCTGTGCCAGATCCAAGAGCCGTGCGAAGATCCCGTGTGCGGCCAGATAGTACGGCGCTGCGACGAGCATCCGGCGGTTGCGCAGGAGCAGCGCCGTCACCTGGCGCGTGGCGGCGGGGGCGCGGAACCGGATCTGGAGGTCGAATCCGTCCTCGATCAGGTTCAGGGGCTGTCGGTCAGCACCAGCTGTATCTGGACGCCGGGATGCCGGGCGGAGAAGGCGGAGATCGCCGGGGCGATGTGTTCGCGCCCGAACTGGAAGGTCGCATTGATTCTGAGCAGCCCTTGCGGTTCGCCGCGTACAGAGGAGATCGATCCCTCGGCCGTGGCGACGCGGTTGACGATGCCATGGGAGGCGGAGAGATAGGCCTCGCCCTCGCTGGTCAGGTTGAGCCGGCGGGTGGTGCGGTTCATCAGCCGGACCCCGAGCCGGTCCTCGATGCGCGCGAGCCTGCGGCTGACGCTGAGGCCGTGAGGCCGAACTCAAGCGCCGCGTCGGACAGGCTGTTGCGCTGTGCCACCACCGCGGAGAACTGCACGTCGACCTCGCCCTCGCCCTCACCGCTCATCCCGGCCTCATCTGTTCAGCGGATGCAATAAAGATGAAATCATGGAAATTCACATCGGCGATCTCAGCAGTTAAGGTTCGGGCGTTACCGGCCGTATGCCGGTGGCGCTGACGGGCCACCGGGACGGTTCGATCCAGCGGGGAGGAGACCCGGATGCTGCGCCCGAAGGCGCCTCAGACTGGCGAGCGAACCGCCAGCTTCCCCAGCCTTATCGCGGCAACGGTCCGCCATTTCGGCCGGACCGACCGCACCCAGGGAGGATAACATGAAGACCAAGATGACGCTCGTTGCCGTCGCCGGTCTGGCACTGCTTGCCGGGCTGCCCGCCGCGGCGCAGTCCGCCGCCGATTTTCCGACGAAGCCGATGATCTATATCATTCCGTTCAACCCGGGCGGCGAATCCGACATTTCGGCGCGCTTCCAGCAGAGTGTGTGGAACGCTGTGACCGGCCAGGACGTCGTGGTCCAGTACCAGCCCGGTGCAGGCGGCGCGCAGGCCTGGTCGCAGCTCAACCAGATCGCGGGCGACGGCTACACGATCATGGGCATCAACCTGCCGCACACCGTGCTTCAGCCGATGGAGAGCGATGTCGGCTACAAGACCGACGAGCTGACGCCCGTGCATTATTTCCACTACACGCCGGATGCGATCCTGGTCCCGAAGGACAGCCCCTACGAGACGCTGGAGCAACTGGTGGGATATGCAAAGGCCAATCCGGGCCTGGTGACCTTCGCGGGGTCCGGCTCGAACTCGTCCAACAATCTCGCCCAGGCGAAATTCGATCGGGTCGCCGGGGTCACGACCACCTACATCCCGTTCTCCGGCACGGGTCCCGCGGTCACCGCCGTTCTCGGCAACCAGACCGTGGCGGGGTTCAACTATGTAAGCTCAGGCGTGGCCCAGGGCGACGAGCTCCGCGTTCTTGCCGTCGCCGCCGAGGAGCGCCTGCCCGCTTTCCCGGACGTTCCGACCTTCACGGAGCTCGGCTACGATCTCGTGGGCGGCGCCTATCGCGGGGTCGCGGTGCCCGATTCGACGCCCGAGGATCTGCGCGTGCGCATCTCGGACATCGTTCAGCAGATCAACGACGATCCGTCGTTCCAGAAGAAGATGGAAGACGGCGGCTTCGTGCTGACCGACATCACCTACGACAAGATGCAGGCCTTCCTCGACGAGCGGAAGGCGGATTATGAGGAGGGCGCTGCGGCTCTCGGCATCGGCCAGTAGGCGGCCGGACGAATGGACCTGCTCGGCTACTTCCTGGATGCGCTCAGCCCGCTCAACCTGACCCTCGCGCTCGCAGGGGTCGTATTGGGTACGGTCATCGGTGCGATGCCGGGACTGTCGGCGACCATGGCGGTGGCCGTGCTGGTTCCATTCACCTTCACCATGGACCCCGCCGCGGGTCTCATCGCGCTCGGGGCGATCTATACCGGCGCGATCTACGGCGGGGCCTTTGCGGCGATCCTGGTCAACACGCCGGGAACGCCGTCCTCGATCGCCACGACCTTCGACGGCTATCCGATGGCGCAGCGCGGCGATGGCGGTCTGGCGGTGACGCTGGCCACCATCGCCTCGGTCACGGGCGGCCTCGTCGGCGGGATCAGTCTGCTTCTGCTCGCGCCGCCGCTGGCGCGCGTGGCGCTGGCGTTTGGGCCGCCGGAATACTTCTGGCTGGCGATCTTCGGCCTCACGCTCATTTCGGCGCTGTCGGTCGGCAATACTCTCAAGGGCCTGATCGGTGCGTGCATCGGGCTGCTCCTGTCCATGGTGGGCGTGGCCGTGGTGGGCGGCGACGTGCGCTACACCGGCGGGATGCAGGCCTTTCTCGGCGGCGTCGACATCGTCTCGGCGCTGATC
>JBBQRM010000461.1:0-3022 GCA_038214855.1 Rhodobacterales bacterium
GGAGATGCCGACGATGAGCTTGTCCTTCACCGGCATCACCGTGGCGGTGTTGGTCTCGCCCTTCGATGGATCGCCGTTGACCGCAGTCCACTTCACCTCGCCGGTCATCGCGTCGAGCGCGACCACGGTCGTGTCGGCCTGGTGCAGGAAAATCGTGTCGTTGGCATAGGCCACGCCCCGGTTGACGGTGTCGCAGCACATCACCGCGATCACGTCCGGATCCTGCTTCGGCTCGTAGCTCCATTCGATCTTGCCATCCTCGGCGAGGTTGAGCGCGAAGACCTTGTTGGGGAAGGGGGTGGTCACGTACATCATGTCGCCGATCACCAGCGGCCCGCCCTCGTGGCCGCGCAGCACGCCGGTCGAGAACATCCAGGCGGGCTGCAGCTCACCCACGTTCTCCCGGTTGATCTGGTCGAGCTCGGAATAGCGCTGGTTGAAGTAGTCGCCGGTCTGGATCGCCCAGTTCGCCGGATCGTCGATGAGCTCCTTCAGCCCCTCGTTGGCGAGAGCCCCGAGGCTCGTCGTCATCATCAGCGCGGCGGCAGTTGGCAAAATGTATCGCATGGATATTCCTCCCGATTTGACGTTGGAACCGTGGTGGTGGACCTGCCGCCAGAAGCTTCCGATCATGGGGCGTCGTTGCGCCCGAAGCTTGCGGCGTTCCTCCGGTTATGCGCCTGATAAGAGTGTGCGCGGCCGCACCGGTCAACACGAAACCCCAACCTTTGCCATAAAGTCGTAGGATCGGCGCAACCCGCGGTTACGACTTTGGTCGATAGCGCCACCGGACCCGGTGCCTTAAATCCCCGGCATTCCTTGCGAAAGAGCCTTGGGTGCCGATGGGGCGCGGCTCCCGCGCGATCACATCCGCGGGATAGGGCTTTGACCTCCGCCGTCCGACGCGTCAGACTGCGGCGGTCGGACGTGCCGATCAACAACCTGGAGGATAAGATGGCCTGGATGCCCCCGAAGATCGAAGAAGTCACCTGCGGCATGGAGATCAACATGTATTTCCCCGCCGAGGACGAGCCCGTCCTGTTCTGAAGGCTCGGATGCGGGGCGGCTGACGCCGCTCCGCGCCTCGATCGGGCTGCGGCGACGCGGGGCACCCGCGCTGGGGTAGGTGAATGCGCATCGTCACGCTCGGTGCCGCCGCGGGCGGAGGCCTGCCGCAGTGGAACTGCGGCTGCGTCAACTGCACGGCGGCGCGGGCGGGTGTAATTCCGCAGCTGAGCCAGTCTTCGATCGCGGTCAGCGGCGACGGACGCGCTTGGGCGCTGGTCAATGCATCGCCCGATCTGCGGACGCAGCTTGCCGCCTGTCAGGCGCTCCACCCGACGGGACCGCGGGAGGTGCCTTTGGCCTCCGTGCTGCTGACGAACGGCGACATCGACCACGTGGCGGGGCTGCTCACACTGCGCGAGAAGCAGGCGTTCACGCTGATGGCGACGCCGGGCGTGCTCGAGGTGCTGGCGCAGAACCCGATCTTCGCCGCGCTCGACGTGAGCCTCGTCGAGCGGCGCCCGGTGCGGCTCGACGAGGGCTTCGAGCTGACGCCGGGCCTGCGCGCGACGGTCTTCGCGGTCCCCGGCAAGGTGCCGCTCTATCTGGAGGGAGACGAGGTGGTGAGCGATCTCGAGGGCGAGCAGACCGTGGGCGTGGCGCTCGAGGCGGGCGCCCGGCGTGCCTTCTACATCCCCGGCTGCGCGAAGATGCCCCCGGCGCTCGAAGGTCGGCTGCGCGGTGCGGACCTCGTGCTCTTCGACGGCACCTTGTGGGACGACGACGAGATGATCCGCATGGGTCTCGGCGCCAAGACGGGCCGGCGCATGGGGCACATGTGCGTGGGCGGCCCCGACGGCTCCATCGCCGCCTTCGAGGGCCTCGGCGTCGGGCGCCGCGTCTTCGTCCACATGAACAACTCCAACCCCCTCGTCGATCCCGCGAGCCCCGAGCGCGCCGCGGCCGAGGCCGCCGGCTGGACCGTCGCGCAGGACGGCATGGAGTTCACTCTGTGAGCCGCGCCGCCTTCGAGGCACGGCTGCGGCGCATCGGCGAGGAGCGCTACCACGACAAGCACCCGTTCCACACCCGCCTGCACGGCGGCCTCTGCACGCCTGACGAGGTGCGCGCCTGGGTGATAAACCGCTACTACTACCAGTCGCGCATCCCGATGAAGGACGCGGCCTTCATGTCCCGCGTCGAGGACCCCGCGCTGCGCCGCGCCTGGCGGAGCCGCATCGAGGACCACGACGGCACCGACGCGCGCGAGGGCGGCATCGCCCGCTGGCTCAGGCTCGCCGAGGCGGTGGGGCTCGATCCCGCCTACGTCGCCTCGACAAGCGGCGTGCTGCCCGCGACCCGCTTCGCGGTTGACGCCTATGTCCGCTTCGTGCGCGAGGCGAGCCTGCTCGAGGCGGTCGCGGCCTCGCTGACCGAGCTCTTCGCGCCCAAGATCCACGCCGAGCGCATCGAGGGGCTGCTCAAGCACTACGCCTTCGCCGACGAGACAGCACTCGCCTACTTCCGCAACCGGCTCCGGGAGGCGCCGAAGGACGTGGCCTTCGGCCTCGCCTTGGTGCTCGACCACGCCGAAACCGCCGAGAAGCAGGACGCGGCCGCCGCAGCACTCACCTTCAAGACCGACGTGCTCTGGGCCCAGCTCGACGCGCTCCACGCAGCCTATGTCGCGCCCGCGCGCATCCCCCCTGGCGCCTGGCAGCCGGACGAGGGCCTCGCGGAGCGGGCCGCATGACCGCGCTCGCAGACACCCTCGCAGACACCGCGGTGCCGAGCCTTCCGCGCGGTGTCCGGCTGCACGAGGACCGTGTGCGCGGCATCACCGTGCTGCTCGCCCCCGAGCGCGCGCTCCGCCTCGACCCCACCGGCGTGGCGATCCTGAGCGAGGTGGACGGCACCCGCAGCCTCGGTGACATCGTGACCACGCTCGCCGAGCGCTACGCCGCCCCGCCCGAGCGGATCGGCGCGGATGCGCGCAGCTTTCTCGGCGGGCTGATCG
>JBBQRM010000462.1:0-3017 GCA_038214855.1 Rhodobacterales bacterium
CATCCCGCGCCCTCCGCGCCGCCCTGAGCAGCGCCATCCGGCGCTGGTAGGCCTGCGACATCGCGCCCTCGTCGTCGGAGGCTGCCGCCTGCGCCGGCAGCGCCCCCGCGTGCCAGCAAGCGGCACGGTGGTCCCCTTCGGCAAAGGTATCGAGCGGCGGCTTTACCTCGACGCATCGCGGCGTGGCATGGGCGCAGCGCGAGGCGAAGGGGCAGCCGGCGAAGGTCGCGAAGGGGCTCGGCGGCTCGCCTGCGACCTCCGCTTCCCGGTCGCGCCGCTCGGGCACCAGCCTCGGCGTCGCAGCGAGCAGCATCCGCGTATAGGGGTGCCGCGGCCCGGAGAAGATCGCCTCCGCGGGCCCGGTCTCCACCAGATTGCCGGCATAGAGCACGCCGACCTGCGAGGCGAAGTGCCGGACCACCGCCATGTCGTGCGAGATGAACAGGAACGACACGCCGAGCCTGTCCTTGAGCTCTTCCAGAAGGTTGAGCACCTGCGCCTGGATCGACACGTCGAGTGCGGAGACCGGCTCGTCGCAGACGATGAGCTCCGGCTCGACGGCGAGTGCGCGGGCGATGGCGACCCGCTGGCGCTGACCGCCCGAGAACTCGTGCGGGAACCGGTGCCTGTGGTGCGGGCCGAGCCCCACCAGCTCGAGCAGCTCATCGACCCGCGCCGCCACCCCCGCGCCCGTTCGCAGCCGGTGCAGCCGGATCGGTTCGGCGATCGCGCGCCCGATGCGGATGCGCGGGTCGAGCGAGCTGAAAGGGTCCTGGAAGACGATCTGCATCCGGCGGCGCAGACGCGTCATCGCCCTCGCGCCCTGCTGGCGCAGGTCGATCCCGTCGAAGCGGATCGTGCCCTGATCCGGCTCGATCAGCCGCAGCACGGCGCGCCCGATGGTGGATTTCCCCGAGCCGCTCTCGCCGACGAGGCCGAAGGTCCCGCCCCGCTCGATCGAGAAGCTCACCCGATCGACGACGGTGGCCCGGCGCGCCGGGCGCAGCAGTCCGCGCGGTCCGCCGTAGCTCTTGGTCAGATCGACCACCTCGAGGATCGGCACATTCATCCCACCGCCTCCTCGAGCGGCGCGCGCCAGCAGGCGACGCTGTGGTCCGCGCCGATGCCGCAAAGCGGCGGCGAGGCCTCGCGGCAGCGGGCGACGGCGAACGGGCAGCGCGGCGCGAACCGGCAGCCCGGCGGCAACGCGCCGGGCTGCGGGACCTGCCCCTCGATCGAGGCGAGCGGCCGGCCGAGGTCGGAGGCCCGCGGCATCGCCGCGAACAGTGCCAGCGTATAGGGGTGCTGGGGATCGCCGAAGATCGCGTCGCGCCCCCCCTCCTCGACGATCCTTCCGGCATAGATCACAGCGATCCGGTCGGCGATCTCGGCGACGATGGCAAGGTTGTGGGTGATGAAGATCACGGCCGTCCCGAACTCGGTCCGCAGCTCGTCGATCAGCCGCAGGATCTGGTTCTGGATCGTCACGTCGAGTGCGGTCGTCGGCTCGTCGGCAATCAGCAGCGCCGGCCGGCAGACGAGCGCCATCGCGATCATGATCCGCTGCCGCATCCCGCCCGACAGCTGGTGCGGATACATGTCGAACCGCTCTTCCGGCGCGGGGATATGCACCCGCCGCAGCATCTCCAGCCCCTCCCGACGAGCTGCGCGTGCGCTCAGGCCCCGGTGGCGGACCAGCGGCTCCGCGATCTGCGCGCCGACGGTCATCACCGGGTTGAGCGAGGTCATCGGCTCCTGAAAGACCATCGCCATCCTGTTGCCGCGCAGATGCTCCATCTCGCGCGCGCTCGCAGCACTCAGGTCCGTTCCCTCCAAGCTCAGGCTCCGGGCCGAGACGCGGGCGGCCCTCGGCAGGAGGCCCATGACCGACAGCGCCGCGACGCTCTTGCCCGAGCCGGATTCGCCGACGATGCACAGCAGTTCGCCCACCGCGACCGCGACGTCGATCCCGTCGAGCACCGCCGGACCGTCGCCGAAACCGACGCTGAGGCCGCGCAGCTCGAGCACCGGCGCACCGCGCTCCGCCGCCTCGGGTTCTCGTGCCTGCCGACCGATCACACCCCGGATTTCCCGTTGACAACTGCCGCTCCCCTCCCTGAATCTCGACCGCATTGAACCGGTTCAAGAACTTTGTGATCCGGTCGGGGTGGCATCGGCGGCGAGGGAATCGTTCGGCACGCGAGACGTCATCCGACGACCGCCACGGCGGTGAATGGCTGCGGCCGCGAGTGCGAAACGGGTTAACGAGAGATGAAAACGCGGCATTTTCTCCAATGCTTTCAATGGGAGGAGTCATGTCGCACGGTGCGACACCATAAAACGGTCGCTGTCGTCGCCCGGAACGCCCCGTGACCCGGTACCTGATGCTGCGGATCCTCAGCCTCCTTCCGATCCTCTTCGGGACCTCCCTCGTCGTCTTCTTTCTCGTGCGGCTGATCCCGGGCGACCCGGTCGTGGCCCTTCTGGGGATGGAGGCGACCGACGAGGCAATCGCGGCCCTGCGCGACCGCTTTGCCCTCGACCGGCCGCTCCCGGTCCAGTACGTCACCTGGCTCGGCAATCTCTTCTCCGGCGATTTCGGCCGCTCGATCCAGAGCGGGCGGCCGGTGCTGCCGCTGCTCCTCCAGGCGTTCCTGCCGACGCTCTGGCTCTCGCTCGCCGCCCTCGCGGTGTCGCTCCTCATCTCGATCCCCGCGGGCGTGGTCGCCGCCACCCGCCGCGACACCGCCGCCGATTACGGCGCCTCGTTCGTGGCGCTCTGCGGGCTCTCGATGCCGAGCTTCTGGCTCGGCGTCCTGCTGATCCTCGTCTTCTCGATCCACCTGCCGATCCTGCCCGCCTCGGGCTATGTCGCCCCCTCCGAGGACCCCGCCGCCTTCCTGCGCCACCTGATCCTGCCCGCGATCACCCTCGGCACCGCCCTGGCGGCAGCGGTGATGCGGATGACCCGCTCGACGATGCTCGAGGTGCTGGAGGCCGATTTCGTCCGTACCGCC
>JBBQRM010000463.1:0-3013 GCA_038214855.1 Rhodobacterales bacterium
ATCAGGCCCGCGCGCCGCGCACCGGCCGACAGGACCGACTGGCGGATTGCCCGCTTTTCCACCGGGGTCGCACCGTAAGGCACGCAGACGATGATCTTCGGTTTGGAAAACGTGGTGCGCTTGTGCACCTTGCGGATGAAATGCTTGATCATCTCCTCGGCGACGTCGAAATCGGCGATCACCCCGTCGCGCATCGGCCGGATCGCCTGGATCGAGCCCGGCGTGCGCCCGAGCATCAGCTTGGCGTCCTCGCCGACCGCCAGCACCCGCTTCTTGCCCTCCTTGATGTGATAGGCCACCACCGAGGGCTCGTTGAGCACGATCCCCTTGCCCTTCACGTAGATCAGCGTGTTCGCCGTGCCGAGGTCGATCGCCATGTCGGACGAGAAGAGCCCGCTCAGTCCACCAAACATCCTGTTCGTCCCTCAAAGACCGGCGCGGTCTGGTGTCTGTCGTGGTTAACGCCCGGCCGCGCCCTTATATTCGCGCCTCGCGAGCAGCGTAAAGGCCCCCCTTCGCCGGGGGCGCGAACACGGCTGTGCGTCGAGACGATGCCGCGGGACTAGGGGCGGGCCCGCGTTAACTTGAGGTTAACGCGGATTGACGACCCGCGCGGCGTGGCGAATATCACGCGTGTGCGGCATCGGGCGCGGTCTTGAGCCGGCGGACCATCAGCTTGTTGAGCGCGTTTACATAGGCCCGCACCGAGGCCACCACCGTGTCGGTGTCCGCCGACTGGCCGGTGACGATCTTGCCGCCCTCCTCCATGCGCACGCTGACCGTCGCCTGGGCGTCGGTGCCCTCGGTCACCGCATGGACCTGGTAGAGCTGGAGCCGCGCGTCGTGCGGGATCAGCGCCTTGACCGCGTTGAAGGCCGCGTCCACCGGCCCGTCGCCGACAGCCTCGATCCGGTACTCCGCGCCGTCGATCGACAGCGTGAGCGCCGCCGATTGCGGGCCCTCGGTGCCGCAGACGACGCGCAGGTGGCGCAGCTGGAAGCGGTCGTTCGCGGCATGGGTGTCGGTGTCCTGCATCAGCGCGATCAGGTCCTCGTCCCAGACCTCCTTCTTGCGGTCGGCGAGCGCCTTGAACCGCACGAACACGTCGGCGAGCTGGTTGTCGCCGAGCTTGTAGCCCAGCTCCTCGAGCTTCGAGCGCAGGGCCGCGCGCCCCGAATGCTTGCCCATCACCAGGCTCGTCGCGTTCAGCCCCACGTCCTCGGGCCGCATGATCTCGAAGGTGCCGGCGTGCTTCAGCATCCCGTCCTGATGGATGCCGCTCTCGTGGGCGAAGGCGTTCTTGCCGACGATGGCCTTGTTGAACTGCACGGGAAAGCCGCTGACCGTCGCGACCAGCCGGCTCGCCTGCATGATCCGCGTCGTGTCGATGCGGGTGCGCCAGGGCAGGATGTCGGCGCGCACCCGCATCGCCATCACCACCTCCTCGAGCGCGGTGTTGCCGGCCCGCTCGCCGAGGCCGTTGATCGTGCATTCGATCTGCCGCGCGCCGGCCTCGACCGCGGCGAGGCTGTTGGCCGTCGCCATGCCGAGGTCGTTGTGGCAATGCGTGGCGATGGTGACCGCGTCCATCCCCGGCACCCGTTCGAGCAGCATCGCGATGATCGCGGCACTCTCGCGCGGGGCGGTGTAGCCGACGGTGTCGGGGATGTTGATCGTCGTGGCACCCGCCTTGATCGCGATCTCGCAGACCCGCGCGAGATAGTCCTCCTCGGTGCGCGTCGCGTCCATCGGCGACCATTGCACGTCCTCGCAGAGGTTGCGCGCGTGGGTGACGGTCGCGTGGATTTTCTCGGCCATCGCCTCGCGGTCGAGCCGCACCTGGAATTCGCGGTGGAGCGGCGAGGTGCCGATGAAGGTGTGGATCCGCGGACGGCGGGCGTGCTTCACCGCCTCCCAGGCGCGGTCGATGTCGGTGAAGTTCGCACGCGCCAGGCCGCAGACGACCGCCTGCTTGGCGAGCCTGGCGATCGCGCTGACCGCCTCGAAATCGCCGTCGGAGGCGATGGGAAAGCCCGCCTCGATGATGTCGACGCCCATCTCGTCTAGCAGCGTCGCGATCTGGAGCTTCTCCTCGAGCGTCATCGTCGCCCCCGGCGACTGCTCGCCGTCGCGCAGGGTGGTGTCGAAGATCAGGACGCGGTCGGCGTCGGTGCTCGGGTCGGTCATCGGATGGTCCTCGGGGCTTTGAACGGGGCGGCGCTTGGGGCTACCTCTGAGCGCGCGCGCCGGGACCGGCCACACTCAGAGGCGGCTAAGCCGAAGGAGCGCCGTCCGGGCCCTGCCCGCCGCGCCGTTCACGCCGATGTCCCGCGCGATCCTGCTCATGGCGCCAGCATAGCCGCGCGCGGCCGCGAGATAAAGCCGCAATCGGCTGGACCCGCCGGCGCGCCGGACCACCTTCGTGCATCCGGCAGACGGAGGCACATATGCGCAGCCTGGTCATCGGCGCCTCGGGCGGCATCGGCGCGGCGCTGGTGGAAGCGCTGAACGAGCGCGGCCCGGTCGTGGCGCTGTCGCGCAGCCGCGACGGGCTCGACGTGACGAACGAGGCGAGCCTCGCGCGCGCAGCGGCGGCGCTCGATGCACCTTTCGAGCTCATCTTCGACGCGACCGGCGGCTTGGAAGTCGCTGGCTACGCTCCGGAAAAATCCCTCGCCTCCCTCGACCCCGCCGCCATGGCCGCGCAGTTCGCGCTCAACGCTATCGGCCCGGCGCTGCTGCTCAAGCACTTCCACCGCCTGCTGCCCGAGACCGGCCGCGCCAGCTTCGCGACGCTCTCGGCCCGCGTCGGCTCGATCGGCGACAACCGCCTCGGCGGTTGGATCTCCTACCGCGCCGCCAAGGCTGCGCTGAACCAGATCGTGCGCACCGCCGCCATCGAGATCGCCCGCAAGCGCCCCGAGGCGGTGGTCGTGGCGCTGCACCCCGGCACCGTCGCGACCGGCCTCAGCCGCGCCTATCTGGGCCGCCATCCCGCGGTGCCGCCCGAGAC
>JBBQRM010000464.1:0-2994 GCA_038214855.1 Rhodobacterales bacterium
GACGTCCATATCGACTTCGAAACTCTTAATGCTTACCCTCACGCGCGCATTCCTCCCATGCTTCACGGCAAGCATATACGAGGGACGGGTAGAATGCGATACCGGCGTCAAGTGTCGCAGATTTCAAAATGATGCACTACCCAGCACCGAGGCGGCGAGAATGGCCGCCGCCGCGATCACTTGGTTCCACACCCGCCGCCGTGCGAGCTTGCGCCTCAGCGCTTCCCCCGTCGCGCCGCCGCGGCGGATCTCCAGCGCCAGCCGCAGCGTCGCCACCGCCACCAAAGCGAGCGGCAGCAGGAGCGCGAAGGCCGCCAGCGCCGGCTCCACCCCGCTCACGAACCCCAGCGCCCCGAGCGCGCTCAGCCCGAAGCCCGCAAGCGCCGCAAACGGCACGCCCAGCCGGTCGTAGCCGCCCGCGAGCCGCCGCGCCGCGATCCCCGCGAGCAGGTCCACCTCGTCGGCCACCTCCGGCAGGCGCCGCGCGCGCAGGAGCATGTCGTAGGGCACGCCGAGGGTCCGATGGATCACCTGCGTCCAGACCAGCACGGTCAGAGCCCAGTACCAGATGGAAAAGAAACTCGCGCTGCTCAGGAATGGGAACACGGGGGCTCGACACCGGGACGGGAGGGCCTCCTTTGACCCCGCGGCTGCCGCGCCGTCAAGGCGGCCCGCGGCTTTGGCCTTGAGCGGCTGCGCGGCGCGTGGCAGACCGGCGCGATGACCGTGCCCCCCGCCGCCCCCTTCCCGCTCGGCCGTCCGCGCAGGCTGCGCCGCACGCCCTGGCTGCGGGCGATGGTCGCCGAGACCCGGCTCGCGGTGACGGACCTGATCTGGCCCATCTTCGTGCGCGAGGGGCGCGACCTCGACGAGCCGGTGGCCTCGCTGCCCGGCGTCCGCCGGCTCAGCATCGACCGGGCGGTTCGCGCGGCCGAGGAGGCAGCCGCCCTCGGCATCCCCTGCATCGCCCTCTTCCCTTTCACCGAAGACGCCTGCAAGAACCCACAGGCGACCGAGGCCTGGAACCCCGAGAACCTCGTCTGCCGCGCCACCCGCGCGATCAAGGCGGCCGTCCCTGGCATCGGCGTCCTTCTCGACGTGGCGCTTGATCCCTACAATTCCGACGGCCACGATGGGCTGGTCCGCGACGGTGTGGTCCTTAACGACGAGACCCTGGAGGCCCTCACCCGCATGGCGCTCACCCAGGCAAGCGCCGGCGCCGACATCCTCGGACCCTCCGACATGATGGACGGCCGCGTCGGTGCGATCCGCGCGGCACTGGAGGCGGAGGGCTTCGCAGACGTCGCGATGATGAGCTATGCCGCGAAATACGCCTCCTGCTTTTACGGCCCGTTCCGCGACGCGGTCGGCGCCACCGCCGCGCTCAAGGGCGACAAGAAGACCTACCAGATGGACCCGGCCAACGGCTGGGAGGCGCTGCGCGAGGTCGGAACCGACCTCGCCGAGGGCGCGGACATGGTGATGGTCAAGCCGGGCCTGCCCTATCTCGACATCTGCGCGCGGGTGAAGGCCGAGTTCGGCGTGCCCGTCTTCGCCTATCAGGTCTCGGGCGAATACGCGATGATCGAGGCCGCGGCCGCCCAGGGCTGGATCGACGGCGAGCGCGCGATGATGGAGAGCCTTCTGGCCTTCAAGCGCGCCGGCTGCGACGGCGTTCTCAGCTATTTCGCGCCTCGCGCCGCGCGTCTGCTCGCGGCCCGAGGCTGAGCGGAGCCGCTTGGCGCGGCTGCGGGCTTCGTGTTACCACATGTCCAGCGCCGGCATCCGACCGGCTTCGGGCAGCAATCAGACCAAAGGATGCGTCCATGAATCCCTGGACCCGACGCGGCTTTCTCTCGCTCGCGGGCGGCGGCCTCGCCGCCTGCACCTCCTCCCGACCGGACATGGCGCATTCGCCCGGCACGGCGATCGACATCGCCGTCGACCGGTCGCTGGGCCAGCTCTACCAGAACGTACCGGGCGCGGTCGAGCTCGGCCGT
Organism: Rhodobacterales bacterium; assembly: GCA_038214855.1. Taxonomy (GTDB): domain Bacteria; phylum Pseudomonadota; class Alphaproteobacteria; order Rhodobacterales; family Rhodobacteraceae; genus Amaricoccus. The sequence goes on from JBBQRM010000464.1 coordinate 2,001, forward strand.
CGCGCAGAGGGCATCCTGGTGATCCCCGACATCCGCCGCATCGGCTTCTTCGCGAGCGGCGCCTACGGCGAAGGGGCGCTCCTGATCGGCCCGGCGAAGGTCGAATACTACTCGCTGTCCGAGGCCGCGATCGGCTTCACCTTCGGCGCCGCCGAATTCAGCCAGGCGCTGTTCTTCATGACCCCGCAGGCGCTCGCCGAGTTCCGCATCGCCGACGGCTGGCAGCTCGGCCTCCAGGCCTCGGTCGTCGTCTCCGATGACGGCGCCGCCGCCGGCATCGACACCACCCGCCTCAACCGCCCGATCTACGAGGTCGTCTTCAGCCAGCGCGGCCTGCTCGCCGGCGCGAGCCTCGCCGGCGCAAAATACAGCCGCATCGTGCGCTGAGGGCGTACCTCGTCCGGGGGCGCATATCTTGATCACCAATGCCAGCACGAAGGATACTTGATCGTGTCGAGAATCCTCGTTCCAGCGTGCGGCGTCGATGACTGGCGAAAGCTCCTCGCCGATCCCCTGAGGCATTGGAAACGAGGTTTCTCTGCCTATGAGACGGCCCATCGCTGGCAAAGTGCCCGCAGCCTGCCCCATGAGCTAGCGGCGATCTTGGGTGTGGAGGCAGAATTGCTGGCAGCCATTCCCGAACACCAGGTCGCGATGCCCGGCCACGGCAGAAATAGCCAGTGCGATGTCTTCGCGCTCGTTCGTGTCGGCGAGAGGACGATCGCAGCGGCCATCGAAGGGAAGGTCGACGAGACCTTCGGCCCTACGATTGGAGCGTGGCTGACAAACGCGTCCGCCGGCAAACTGTGTCGCCTCGCGTCAATCTGTGAAATGCTCGGATTAGCTTACCCGCCGAACGGTGCGTTACGATACCAGCTCTTTCACAGGACCGCAGCCGCCATCGTCGAGGCGGACCGCTTTGGCACGACAGATGCCGCCATGCTCGTCCACTCCTTCTCGCCGGAGCATCGCTGGTTCGAGGATTTCGCGGCAT
>JBBQRM010000465.1:0-2994 GCA_038214855.1 Rhodobacterales bacterium
CCCCAGCAGGATCGCGAGCCCCATCAGTCCTCGCCCTTGCCCTCGAGCGGACCGGCGCGCAAGGCGAACCACAGCCGCTCGACCATGAAGGCCACGATCAGCGCACCCGCCACGATCAGCGGCACGTACTGGAGCCCCTGCGGTACGCCGATGAGCGGTATGTCGCGCCCCCAGGTGCCGATCACCAGCGGCCAGGATCCCACGATCATCGCCACACCGAAGCCGGCGAGCAACACCGCGTTGACGATCCCGAGCCAGTATTGCGCCCGCGCCGGCAGCAATTCGGCGGCGAAGGAAATGCCGAGATGGAAGTTCTCGCGCAGCCCCACCGCCGCCATCGGCAGCGACACGATCAGGATCAGCAGCAGCGCCAGCTTCTCGGTCCAGGTCGGCGTGTCGTTCAACACGTAGCGTCCCCAGACCTGCCAGCCGGTGAAGCCGACCAGCAGGATCAGGGCGATGCCGCTGAGAAACACCACCGCCCAGGACAGGCGGTCGAAGAGCCGCCAGCGGGTCTCCATCACACCATCGCGCACCCGGAGGCCAGAAAGCCTCCGAGTGCGAAAGAAGTTAACGAAACATGAAAACGCGTTATTTTCTTCAATGTTTTCAAGGGGCGTTGTCTGCTTTCACTGTGAAAGGCCGTGAAAACGGCCTTCCCTCGCCTGAGTTTTTTCACTCCGTCGCCTGGATCCGCGCCAAGAGGTCGGCGATCACCGGGTCGGAGGCGAACTCCTCGTAGACCGGCTGCATCGCCTCGATGAACGGCGTCTTGTCCTCGACCTCGACGATCGTGACGCCCGCGTCGCGGACGATCTGCTCGGACTTCGCCTCCCGCTCGGCCCACAGCTCGCGCTCATAGAGCGCGGCCTCCTGCGCCGCCTGCCGGACGATCTCCTGATCCTCGGGCGAGAACGTGTCCCAGGTGGTCTTCGCGAAGATGATTCCCTCCGGCACGATCGTATGCTCGTCGAGGATATAATAGGGCGCCACCTCGTAGTGGTTCGTGCTCTCGTAGGACGGCCAGTTGTTCTCCGCCCCGTCCACCACGCCCGATTGCAGCGCCGTATAGACCTCACCGTAAGGCAAGGGCGTCGCGTTGCCGCCCAGGGCCTCGACCATCGCCACGTTGATGTCGGAGTTCTGGACCCGGAACTTCAGCCCCTTGATGTCCTCCACCGAATTCAGCGGCACGTTGGCGTAGAACGAGCGCGACCCGGCCGCGAACCAGCTCAGCGGCACCATGTTCGCCTGCTCCATCGCCAGACCGATCTCCTCGCCGATCGGCCCTTCCATCACCCGGAACTGGTGGTCCACCGACTTGAACGCATAGGGCAGCGAGGTGACGCCCAGCTCCTTGACGGTGTTGACCATCGGCGCGGTCGAGAAGATGCCGAAGTCGAGCGCGCCGAGCTGGAGCTGCTCGGTCGCGAACTCCCCCTCGCCCAACACCGCGGAGTGGTAGGTCTTTGGCTCGATCCGCCCCTCGGTGCGCTCCGAGACCAGCTCGCCGAACCGGTCCATCGCCACCGACACCGGATAGTCGGGCGGATGCGTGTTCCAGCCGCGGTATTCTTCGGCCGTCGATGCCGTGGCGAGTCCCGCCAGCGCCAGGCCGAGCGCAGCCCTCCTGATCGTCGTGGTCATGTCGGTCGTCCTTCCCTTGCTCCGCCGGTCGCATCCGGCTGCTTCGTTGTCGTCCACTCAGTCGAGTTCGGCCAGTTCCACCCGCCGCCCCTCGCGTGACGAGAGCGCGACAGCCTCGATCAACCGATGCACCACCAGCACCTCGCGCCCCGGCGCGAGCGGCGGGCGGCCCTCACCGAGCGCCTGCGCGAAATCCGTCACCACGTCGCGGTGCCAGGCATGGGTGAAGGCCATCGGATCGGCGCCGCCGCCGGTCCCGCCCGCGGTCTCGCCCAGCGTCTCGGTCCGTCCGTCCCGCCAGTCGATCCGCAGCACGTCCGATTGCAGATGCAGCGCCGCCGCCTCGGTCTGGAGCCCCACGCTCTCCGCCGCACCCGGCCAGAGCGCCGTCGAGGCTGTGAGGCTGCCGAGGGCGCCGCTCTCGAACTCGAGCCCGGCCACGACGAAATCCTCGGCCTCCATCCGATGAAACCGCGATGTCCGCGCCATCGCTGTCACCGCCGCGACCGGCCCAGCCAGCCACAGCGCAATGTCCGTCGCATGGATCGCCTGGCTGATCAGCACGCCGCCCCCGTCGCGGGCGTAGGTCCCCCGGCCCGGCTGGTCGTAGTACTCCTGCCCGCGCCAGTAGGGTGCCGAGATGCTGACCAGCCCGCAGGCCCCGAATTCGCCCGCCCCGAGCCGCGCCTTGGCGAGACGCGAGGTCGCCCGCGCCCGATGCTGGAGCACGACACCCAGCGGCACCCCCGCCTCGGCGCAGGTCTCGACGATCCGCCTTGCCGCAGCGAGGTCGCGCTCGATCGGCTTCTCCAACAGCACCGGTTTGCCGGCCCGCGCGAAGGTCTTCACGAAAGCCTCACGCGCATCGGGTGGCGTCGCGAGAACGACGAAATCGACGCGGGGGTCCGCAGCGATCTCATCCGCATCGGCATAGCGTCGCGGCGCCTCCCCGAGCGCCGCCTGTGCTCGCGCGGCGAAGGCGTCAGCCGCGGCTTCAGACCGCGCCGCGAAACCGTGCAAGCTCGCGCCGCAGTCGGGGTCCGCGAAGACACGTAGATACGTGTCCGACACCATCCCGACCCCGATCAGCGCCGCCTGCATTTCGGCCCCCCGCCGCTCCGGCCGCCGACGCTAGTCGAGGCCACCACCGCTGTAAAGCGCTCGTATACCGGGATACCGGCGTCCTTTGTCCCATGCGGCGAGACGCGCCAGGGCTCCGAATCCAATTCAGGCTGCGGCTGATGCGAGGATGGCCCGGAGATAGTCCGGTGACCATCCTGCGATCTTTCGTCGAGACTTGATGGATCGCTTATCGGTCTGGGTTCGGACGAGATTGAGGGCGAAGTG
>JBBQRM010000466.1:0-2986 GCA_038214855.1 Rhodobacterales bacterium
AGCCAGGCGACCTCCGCCTCTGTCAGGTCGTGGCCGAAGCGTCGGCCGAGATCGCCTGCCTTCCGCGCGCCCCCCAGCACCTCGCGCGCCTCGGTCCCATAGGCCCGGATCAGCCGCGCGGCCCAGGCCTCGCCCAGGAAAGGATAGGCCGTCATCAGAGCCCGCACCATCCGCCCCACCTCGTCCACCCCGAAATCGCCCCCCGGCAGCGGCGCCCCGGCGGTCCAGGCCGGCCGCATCCGCGGCACATGCGGCGCAAGCTTTCTCAGCGCCGCCTCCGCCAGCCGCCGATAGGTGGTGATCTTGCCCCCGAAGACGTTGAGCAGCGCCGGCCCCTCGCCCTTGTCGAGCGACAGCACGTAGTCCCGCGTCGCCGCCGTGGCCGAGCTCGCCCCGTCGTCGTAGAGCGGCCGCACCCCGGAATAGGTCCAGACCACGTCCTCGGCCGCGACCGGCCGCGAAAAGTATTCCGACGCCGCGACCCGCAGATACTCCGCCTCCTCGGCTGTGCAGGCGGCGGTCTCCGGCGGTCCGTCGTGGTCCCGGTCGGTGGTCCCGATCAGCGTGAAGTCGCCCTCGTAGGGGATCGCGAAGACCACGCGCCCGTCGCCGCCCTGGAAGATATAGGCCCGGTCGTGCTCGAATAGCCGGCGGGTCACGATGTGGCTGCCGCGCACCAGTCGGACCTTTTCGGTCGCGTTGATCCCGATCGTGTTGGCGATCACGGTGCTCACCCAGGGTCCGCCTGCGTTGACCAGCGCCCGCGCCGTCACCTGCCTTGTGCCGGCGTCGGTGGAGGCGAGCGTGATCCGCCACAGCCCGCCCTCGCGCCGCGCCTCGGTGCAGCGGGTGCGGGTCCAGACCCGCGCCCCGTGCCGGACCGCGTCGCGGGCGTTCAGCACCACCAGCCGCGCGTCCTCGACCCAGCAGTCGGAATATTCGAACGCCCGCACGTACATCCGCTTCAGGGGCGCCCCGGCCGCGTCGTGGCGCAGGTCGAGCGTGCGCGTCGGCGGCAGGATCCGCCGTCCGCCGAGGTGGTCGTAGATCGCGAGCCCCAGCCGCAGCAGCCAGGCGGGACGGAGCCCGGAATGATGGGGCAGCACGAAGCGCAGCGGCCAGCTGATGTGGGGCATGGCCCGGAGCAGCGTCTCGCGCTCGACCAGCGCCTCGCGCACCAGGCGGAACTCGTAGTATTCAAGATAGCGCAAGCCGCCGTGAAAGAGCTTGGTCGAGGCCGAGGATGTCGCCTGCGCCAGGTCGCCCTGCTCGGCCAACCCGACCCGCAGGCCCCGCCCGGCCGCGTCGCGGGCGATCCCGCAGCCGTTGATGCCACCGCCGATCACGAAGAGGTCGAAGTCGCCCCGGAGTTCCTGCTGCAAGCGCTCGTCTCCGCTGATCGGACCCACTCAGGATGCGGGCCGCCGTGGCCCCGGTCAAGGGCCGGTGTCACGCGTTTCACTGTGAAACATGCATCGCCCCATTAAAAAGACTGGGGAATGCGCCGCGTCTTGACGAGTCGTTAGGAACTTCACCCCTGTCGTCGCACTCGGCCGCAGGGCGTCAGCCGAAGAGGCGGGGCTTCATGCGCAGGATGGTCTCGTTCGTCTCGCGGCTGGCAATGCGGCCGGCGTTGACGGCGGCTTCGATAGCGCAGGCCTGGAGGAAGGCCGCGACAAGCGACGGGTTGGCCGCGGCATGGCCATCGCCGAAGACCGCGTCGATGCTGCGGCGCGCCTCCTCGAGATAGCGGCTCACCGCCGCCGGGGCCTGGGCCTTGGTCTGGTCCATCGGGATCGCTGCTCCGCCTTGCGCGCAGGCCAGATGGGCCGTCCGCGGCGCGCGTCCAGCCTCAGTGCGGCCGGGTCGCTTGCATCGAAGGGCGTGCGGCGACCTTCGCCTCCCAGGCGGCGAGGGTGGGGCGGCCTTCGCGCCAGTTTCGGTCGGCATGGCGGAAGTCGAGATAGCCGAGCGCGCAGCCCATGGCGATCTGCGCGGCATCGAGGGGACCGGCGAGATAGGCCATCCAGCGCGCCTCGACGGCATCGAGCGTGCGGGCGACCTTGGTCCATTGCGCCGCGACCCAGTCCGGCGAGCGCTGCGCCTCGGGGCGGGTGCGGCCCTCGTAGACCATCAGCACCGCCGCGTCGCAGATGCCGTCGCCGGTCGCCTCGAGCGTCAGCGTCTCCCACAGCCGCGGAGCGGCCGGATAGAGGCCGACGCCGCTCAGATCGGAGAGATAGCGGCAGATCACCCGGCTGTCGTAGAGCGCCGGTCCGTCGTCGCGCTCGAGCACCGGGATCTTGCCCAGCGGGCTCAGACTCAGCGGCAGCTTGCCGGGATCGAGCGGGGTGATCGCACCATCGACGATCTCGACCCGGCCGATCAGCCCGGTCTCGTGCAGCACCACGCGCACCTTGCGCGCGAAGGGCGAGGCGGGCGCCTGGAAGAGCCGCACCGGGATCAATCCACCCGCCTGAGCCTGAGCCGTCCGAGGGCGGCGGCGTCGATCTCCACCGCCGGGCCGTTCGGGCCGAAGCGCAGCGTGCGGCGGAAGCGGCCTTCGCCGTTCAGGCCGCTCTCGGCCTCGGCGCGGTGCGGGGTGGCCGAGACGCCCTCGGGCAGGCCGTCGAGGATATGGGCCTGCATCGGGTCCTTGGGCTGGGAGGCGCGGTGGCGCGCGGCGTAGAGGGTGACGGCGGCCATCGCGCCCAGGCGCAGCGCGGTCCAGGCGTAGGGTGCCAGGGTGATCGGAGCGGGCATGGGGGCGATTCCTTCGGTTGCTGCCGCGGACGGGCCGCGGGCGTCGGGAGCGAGGATACCGCCGGGGGGCGCGCGCCGCAACGTCCGCGCGGGCCGGGGGGCCGGGCCGGCACGATTTTCGGGGGCGGTCTTGCGGGAGCTCGGGAACGGCGCCTGTGCTCAAGGTTGAGCAAAGTCATAACCAACTGTTTTAGAAAGATTTTTGCATCCCCATTAACCACAT
>JBBQRM010000467.1:0-2983 GCA_038214855.1 Rhodobacterales bacterium
GTCGAAACCGCCCGCCCAGATCCGCTGCAAGCCCGTCGAAGAGCGCGCTGCCGCCGCCCGCCGGCCCACCCGCCGACAGTGCGGCCTCGCCCGGCGCCGGCGTCTCGCGCCAGCGCAGATAAAGATCACCGTCGGCGCCGCGGGTCCAGTCGAGCCGCACCCGGCCGCCGGGCCGCCGCAGCGCCCCGTGCTTCACGGCATTGGTTGCGAGCTCGAAGAGAACCAGTGCCAGCAGCCGCGCCGCCGGCGGCGCCAGACCCACCGGCGGGCCGCCGAGCCGCATTCGGCCCGCCGCACCGGCCGCAAACCCCCCGAGCACGGTCGAAGCCATGGCCCGCAGGTCACGTATTGAGGACGTGGGCAGCGGGCCGCCCGGCCCGCGCCGGGTCCCCGCCTCGGACCGGTTCGGGCCAGAAGGCACGGAGGTAAGGCGCGCCTCGCCAGAGCCCGGCCGACGCCGGGAAGCTGCTGCTTCACCCGCGTCTTCGCCGGCGGCGAGATCGGCGACCAGCGACTCGAACCCGGCACGGGCGGCGGGAAGGTCGGCCGCCTCGGCGAGGACGCGCCGACCCAGTGCCGCCACGACGCCCACGAGGTTGCGGTTGCGATGCGCGAGCTCCGCCGCCACCCTGCGCTCCGCCGCGAGCGCCGAGCGCAACGCCACGATCTCGGTCGCCCCCGCCGCGGGCTCCGCGCGAACCCGGCTTTCAAAAAGGTTGATCATCGCCCTCGGTCCCGTCCTCGATCCCGTCTCATCCTCGCACCGCTTCCACCGCTCCGCATTAAACTGCGACATAGGCCGCGACACCTTGTGGCATGCGCGACCCGGCCGGTGGAAATCCGCCACAGCGTGCCTTAACGCCCTGACACGAGCAGGACGATGCTGCTATTGCAGGGGAAAGCCCTCCGTCCGAGCGGCCGCCCGGGTCAACCGCGGGCAGTCTGCGCCCCGAGGATGACCCGCCGATGACCGAAGCGTGACCACCGATTGTCTGCACTGCCCGCTTCGCCAGCGGCGGGTCTTTGCGCCGATGAGCGCGGCCGAGCTCGCCTTCATGCGCGAGTTCAAGGCAGGCGAGCTCGTGGTCGCCCCCGGCACCACCGTTCTGCTGCAGGGCTCGACCAGCCCGCAACTCTTCACCGCGCTCGAAGGCTGGGGCGTGCGCCACCAGCTGCTGCCCGACGGCGGGCGGCAGGTGATCAACTTCGTGATGCCGGGCGAACTCGTCGGCCTGCAGGCGGGACTGCTCGGCGAGATGCAGCACAACGTCGAGGCCACCACCAAGATGCGCCTGTGCGTCTTCTCGCGCGACGACCTCTGGGGGCTGTTCCGCACCATGCCGCAACGCGGCTACGACATCACGTGGCTCGCGGCGCGCGAAGAGCATTTTCTGGGCGACATGCTCGCGACCATCGGCCGGCGCAGCGGCCTTGCCCGCGTCGCCTGGGGGCTCGTCACCTACCACCGAAGAGTTGCGGCGCTGGAGATGGCCGAGCCGGACGGGTCGGTGCCGATGCCCTACCGCCAGCAGGACCTCGCCGATGCCTTCGGCCTGTCGCTCGTGCACACCAACAAGACGCTGCGCCGCCTGCGCGAGCACGGGCTCGCGAGCCTCTCCGCCGGATGGCTGCGGATCCCCGACCGTGCCGCCCTCGAGGCGTTCGCCAACATGGACCCCGACCCCGAGCCCCGCCGCCCGCTGCTGTGAGCATGCGGGCCGCGGCAGATTGACAAGCCGGCGCTGCGCGGAAAGAATCGCTCCCGCACCGGCGTCGGCCGGCCCCACCCCACGATCCAGGATCCCTCATGAACAGCATCATCTATCTCGTCGGCGTCATCGTCGTCATCCTCGTGATCCTCTCCTTCCTCGGCCTCAGCTGACGCGGCCAGCCGCGCATCGGAACCTTTTGCGAGACGGTGACGTTCAGTTCGCGATGATCACCCCCGTCTCGAGGATCGCACGATGCGCAGCCAGGCCACCGGATCTGCCGCAAGACGTGCGGACATCGACGCGACCGCGATCGGTGGCAGCGGTACCCCGTCGCAGCTGAGAGCCTTGCTCGAACGCCTCGCGGAACAGGCTGCACGCGGTGATCGGCCCCCCGCGGCGATGCGCTTGGCGGTGGCGGAACTCTCCGAGGCCGGTCTGCTCTCCGCGGGATTGCCGCGGGTCCTCGGCGGCAGCGATCTCGCCCTTACGGCCGATGGGGCGGAGGCGGCCGTCGCGGTTCTGGTCAGGCTCGGCGGCGTCGATCTGTCCCTGGCCCGGCTCTACGAGGGTCATCTGAACGCGCTGCGCCTCCTCACGCTCCACGGCGGGCGCGTCCATCTCGACCGCGCCGCCGCCTGCATCGCGAACGGCGGTCTTCTCGGGGTCTGGGGCGCGGATGCGGAGACGCCGGTTCGGCTCGAGGCGGGTCAGCTCGCGGGTGCCAAGCGGTTCTGTTCGGGGATCGGCTGCGTCGATCTCGCCGTCGTGCCGGTCCGCAGTGCCGACGGCCAGCAGCTCGTGCTCGCCGGCACGACCGAACCACATCGCGCCGACGCGGGTACCTGGGACATGCACGGGATGCGCGACAGTCATTCGGGACGGTTCGACTTCGAGGGGATGCGCGTCGCGGCAGAGGCGGGTCCGGCGCTCCTGCTGGGGAAGCCGGATGCGTATCAGCGCGAGCCGGGGTTTCTCACCGGCCTCTGGCGGTTGGCGGCGGCCGAGCTCGGCGGCGTCTTCGGCCTGCTCGAAGCGGCGCGGGAGGCGCTCGCGCAGCAGCGCCGGCTCGAGGACCGGGTGCAGCTCTCCCGCCTCGGCGACTGCCTGATCGCTGCCCATGCCGCGCTGAGCCTCACGCGGGCCGCCGGACGCGCGGCCGAGGGCGATGCCGGCCGCGCAGCCCCCGAGCGGTCGGCGCGGCAGTCGATCTTCGCGCGACTGGCGGCGGAACAGGCGGCTGAGCAGACGCTGGCGGCTGTCGGCCGCGCGCT
>JBBQRM010000468.1:0-2982 GCA_038214855.1 Rhodobacterales bacterium
CATCTCGAGGATCTCCGGGGAAAGATCGTCCCGCGACAGCTTCGCCTGCTCGGCGGGGTCGTGGACGAAGGCGATGATGTCGGCGAGCTCGTCACCGGTCAGGTCGATGACCTCCCCCAGCTCCTCGCGCTGGAGCTCCACCATCGCCTCGGCGCCACGCCACATCCGGGCCGCGAATTCGAACGGGTTCATCGGCGAGTCCATGAACTCGGCATTGAGCATCGGCGCATCCTCGCCGCCGACGCCGTTGACGGAATGGCAGACGACGCAGCCCTTCTCGGCGAAGAGCACGCGCCCACGGGCGGCATCCATCTGCGGCATCATCAGGCCGGTATCCATCATCTCCATCATGCCGGAGCCAGTCTCGGCGTGGGTCTCGGCGGATACGGGAAAACCGCCTGCCAGGGTCAGGGCAGACAGCGCGGCGGTCGCGATCCGGATTCTGGGGTGCATGTCGATCTCCATTCTCAGGTTTAAGGGGTTCAGGGCAGAACCACCATCTGGTGGCCGACGTCGCCCACAGGGATCTCGCCGGTGACGCTCAGTGTCGCCTGATCGACGACCCAGACCTTCGGCTCGGACTGGCTGGAGACGAAGAGCTTGCCGGTCCCGTCGATCGCCGCGAGGTGGTAGGGCGCGGGCGAGAGGGCGGCGCGCTGCATTTCGCCCGAACCGAGCTCGACCGCGACCAGCGTGTCTGCGCTGAGGCTGCTGACGAACAGGGTCCCGTCATCGTCCGACAGATCGAGCCCGTGCAGCGCCCCGCCGATGTCAAAGCTGCGCGCGACCTCTCCCTCGGCCAGCGCGATCTCGTGGACCACCCCGGCATCGGCGTCGGCGGCGTAGAGCGTCGCGCCGTCGGCGCTCAGCACCACATGCTCGGGCGCCTCGCCGGCCACGATGTTGCGGGCGACGATGCCGCGGGCGGCGTCGATCTCGCTGATCGTGCCGTTGCCGGCATTGCTGACATAGAGGCTGGCGCCGTCTGGGCCGAAGACGGCGTAGTTCGGCATCGGACCGGTTCCGACGAAGCCCTTGTACTCCATCGCCTCGAGGTCGATCAGGCTGATCCCGTCGCCCGAGGGATGGGTCGCGGCGGCCATGCCGCCGTCCGGAGAGACGGCCACGTGGTGGACGGCGCCGGGCACTTCCAGCCGGCGGACGACCTCTCCGGTCTCGGCATCGAGCACGGTCAGGATGCTGATGCCCTGATCGCGCGGCATCGCGTCGGCAACGGGGCCCGCGTGGTGCGCCGCGTGCTCGTCCTCGCTGACGGTCTCGGGCTTCGGCGCCGCGGCGGCCTCGTCGGGCGTCACCTCGGCATAGCTCCCGGCGACGAGGTAGCGTCCGCCCGGCGTTCCGGCCAGGCCGTGGACCGCCTCAAGCCCCTCTATGCGGCGGACGATTTCGCCGGTCGCGCCGTCGACGACGATCACCTGATCGGAGCTGCCGTCAGGGATGTAGACGGTCGCCGCGTGGCCGGCCCCAGCCAGCGCGACGGCAAGAACCGCGGGTGTGGCAAAACTCGACAAGCGGTATCTCATGGTAACTCTCCTTTAGATTGTATCGTCTTGGCGCTAACGCGTCACTCTCTTTCCGGCCACTACACCTTCAGCGTTCGCAGCCTGAGCGCGTTCAGCACGACCGAGATCGAGGAGGCGCTCATCGCGAAGGCGGCGAAGATCGGCCCGATCAGGATGCCGAAGAACGGGTAGAGCACACCAGCCGCGATGGGCACGCCGGCGGCGTTGTAGATCAGCGCGAAGAACAGGTTCTGCTTGATGTTGCGCATCGTGGCGGTGGACAGGTGCCGGGCGCGCACGATGCCGTTGAGGTCGCCCCCGACCAGCGTGAAGCCGGCGCTTTCGATCGCCACGTCCGCGCCGGTGCCCATGGCGATGCCGACATCGGCCTGGGCAAGGGCAGGGGCGTCGTTCACGCCGTCGCCCGCCATTGCCACCTTGCGGCCCTGCTCCTGCAGCTCGCGGATGATGCGGGCCTTATCCTCGGGCAGCACGTCGGCGCGGATCTCGTCGATGCCGAGCCGTCCCGCGACAGCCCGCGCGGTGCGCTCGTTGTCGCCGGTCGCCATGATGACGCGGAAGCCCTGGGCGTGGAGCGCCTCGAGCGCCTCGGGCGTGGTCTCCTTCACCGGATCGGCGACGCTGACGAGGCCGGCGATGCGGCCCTCCAGCACCACGAACATCACCGTCTCGCCCTCGTCGCGGCGGGCGTCGGCGGTGGCGGCGAGCGATCCGCCGTCGAGGCCGAGATCGGCCATCAGCCTGGCGTTGCCGAGCGCCACCGCCTGGCCGTCCACCCGGCCGGTCACGCCCTTGCCGGTCACGGCCTCGAACTCGGTCGCCTCGGCTAGGGCTACGCCGCGCGCCTCGGCGCCGGCGACGATCGCCTCGGCCAACGGATGCTCGGAGCCGCGCTCGAGGCTCGCGGCGAGGCGCAGCACCTCGGCCTCGTCGTGGCCTTCCTCGGGCAGGACCGCGACCAGCTTCGGCTTGCCCTCGGTCAGCGTGCCGGTCTTATCGACGATCAGCGTGTCGACCTTGGCGAAGCGCTCCAGCGCCTCGGCGTTCTTGATCAGCACCCCGATCTGCGCGCCGCGCCCCGTGGCGGTCATGATCGACATCGGCGTGGCGAGCCCCAGCGCACAAGGGCAGGCGATGATCAGCACCGCCACCGCCGAGACCAGCGCGTAGGAGAGCGCCGGCACCGGCCCCCAGATCGCCCAGGCGATGAACGACAGGATTGCGATGCCGATCACCGCCGGCACGAACCAGCCCGCCACCATGTCGGCGAACTTCTGGATCGGGGCGCGGCTGCGCTGCGCGTTGGCGACCATCTCGACGATCTGGCTGAGCATCGTATCGGAGCCGACGCGGGTCGCCTCCATCACCATGCTGCCCGTGCCGTTGATCGTCGCACCCGTCAGCCGGTCGCCCGCGACCTTCTCGACCGGGACCGGCT
>JBBQRM010000469.1:0-2980 GCA_038214855.1 Rhodobacterales bacterium
AAGAGGCGGCAGACGAAGGTCTCAACTCTTGACACCCGGCGATCGGACCCGATCTGCCTCGGCGGGTGCCGGTGCAAGGAGGCGGGAAGGATATGCGAGCTTGGTTCTCGGGGACGCTGCGGCCGCTGGCGGTGGGCGCAGCGGCGGGCGTGCTCCTGGTTCTGGTCGCCGCCACCTGGCTTGATCCGCGCCCGGACCCCGGCCCTGCCGCCGCCTCCTTGCCGGCCGCCGCCCGCCCCGATCTGGCCGAGAGTGAGCGGACGACCATCGCGCACTTCGAGGCGACGCGAGCATCGGTCGTCTCGATCACGACCGCGGGCCGCGTGTTCGACCCTTGGACGCAGCGCAGCCAGGACGTGCCGAGGGGAACCGGCTCGGGCTTTGTCTGGGACGAGGCAGGGCATATCGTCACCAACGACCACGTGATTGCCGGCGCTTCGCGCGCGCAGGTCCGTCTCGCGGCCGGACGGGTCTTTGCGGCGCATCTCGTCGGCACCGACCCCGCGCACGACCTCGCGGTGCTCGCCATCGACGCCGGCCGCGCCCGGCCGCGGCCGCTGCCCTTCGGCGAGAGCGGCCGCATCCAGGTCGGCCAGACGGTGCTCGCCATCGGCAACCCCTTCGGCCTCGACTGGACGCTGACGACCGGGGTGGTCTCGGCGCTCGACCGCGAAATCCCCACGGCGGGCGCCACCATCGCCGGGCTGATCCAGACCGATGCCGCGATCAATCCCGGCGAATCCGGGGACCCGCTGATCGATTCGTCCGGCAGGCTGATCGGGGTGAACACCGCGATCTACAGCCCCTCCGGGTCCAGCGCGGGGATCGGCTTCGCGGTTCCCGTGGACACCGTCGCCCGTGTCGTGCCGCAGCTGATCGCGCGGGGCCGCTACAGCCCGCCGGTGCTCGGCGTGATCCATGACGAGCGCGTGAACGCGCTTGCTCGCGAGAGCGGCATCGCCGGCGTCGTGGTGCTGGGCGTGGAGCCGGGCTCGCCTGCCGCCGCCGCGGGTCTGGTCGCGGCACGCCGCAACGCGCTCGGCCAGATCGTGCCGGGGGATGTAGTGCTCGCATTCGGTGGGCGCGAGGTCGGGACGTCGGCGGAGCTGATGGACGCTCGACGCGCTCGACCCCGGCGACGTGGTCGAGCCGGTGGTGCGGCGCAGCGGCGGCCGGACCCGCGTCGAGGTGGCGCTGGGGGCGCCGGCTTGATCCCACGCGCACCGGAGGCGGGTCAACCACTCCCGGCGACTCCCGCCCCGCCACAGACCGTGCAGTCGGCGCGCGCGGCGATCCGCACGGTTCGCACCTCGGCCTCGAGCGCGTCGTAGAGCAGCATCCGCCCGTGCAGCCCGGTACCGGCGCGCGCGACATGCTTGATCGCCTCGAGCGCCATCATCGCCCCCATCACGCCCGGCAGGGCGCCGACGACGCCCGCCTCGGAACAGGCGGGCGCCAGCCCCTCGGCGGGCGCCTGCGGGAAGATGCAGGCGAGGCAGGGGCCGCCTTCGGCGGGGTAATAGAGCGCGATCTGGCCCTCCCATGGGCCGATGGCCGCCGCGATCAGCGGCACCCGCGCCGCGACGCAGGCGGCGTTGACCAGCGCGCGGGTCGCGAAGCTGTCGCTGCCGTCGAGCACCAGATCGGCACCGCCGACCAACGCCGCCGCGTTGCCGGCCTCGAGCCGCTCGGCATGAAGCTCGATGCGCACGTGCGGATTGAGGGCGGCGAGCGCGCGTGCGGCGCTGTCGGTCTTCAGCGTGCCGATGCCCGGCGTCGCGTGAAGCACCTGGCGCTGGAGGTTGCTGAGCGAGACGGTGTCGTCGTCGACGATGCCGAGCGTTCCGATCCCCGCCGCCGCGAGATACATCAGCGCCGCGCTGCCGAGGCCGCCAGCGCCGACGACCAGCACCCGCGCGGCATTGAGCCGCCGCTGCCCCGGCCCACCGATCTCGCGCAGCACGATATGGCGCGCCTAGCGCTCGAGCTCCTCGGACCCGAGGCTCATGCGAGCGGCCTTTCCATCCACCGGCGCCGGTCGAGCTCGGCGTGGGTCGCAAAGCCCAGGGAGGCGAAGAACTGCGGCGCCTGCCAGTCGGCGACCACCGCCCGAAGCCGCGTCGCGCCGCGCGCTTGCGCCTCGGCTGCCGCCGCGGTCACGAGCGACGTGCCGATGCCGGCGCGGCGGTGGGCGGGGGCGACGTGCAGCGCCTCGACCTCCGCGCAGTCCGGCTCTAGCCGCAACCGCAGATGTCCCGCCAGCGCCCCGTCCGCCGCGCGCCAGCCGAGCGACAGCCGCGCGGGCGCAGTCCCGGTTGCGGCCTCGGTCTCGCGATCGAGGGACGCGCGCGTCTCGTCGGCGAGTGCTGCGTCCTGCGCGATCTGCACCAGCCCCCGCGGGCGCTCCGGCACCTCCGGCAGCGCGGCCCCGCTCCGCCGCCTCAGCCGGCGGATCATGAGCGCATAGGCCGCAACCGGCACCAGCGCCACGGCGATCCAGAAGAGGCTCCGCGCCCCGCCCGCCACGTCCACCCGCAGCGGGTGGCCCGGCGCCAGCAGCTGGCTGGCTGCAACCCCCGCCACGGCGGCGCCGAGGATGAGCCGCCAGCTGCCCCGCGGCGCCTTGAAGAGCCGCGCGGCGAGCAGCGCGAAGACGGTGAGCGAGAGGACCTGGAGCAACGGCTCAGCCCGCGGTGCCGGTGGAGCCGAAGCCGCCGGTGCCGCGCGGCGTGGGCGGCAGAGACGTCACCTCGACGAGTGCTGCGCGAGCCACGGGGGCGAGCACCATCTGCGCCATGCGCATGCCGTGGGCGATCGTCACCGGCTCGGTTCCGAGATTCACGAGGATCACCCCGATCTCGCCGCGATAGTCCGCGTCGATCGTACCGGGGCAGTTGAGGAGCGTCAGCCCGTGGCGGAGCGCGAGGCCCGAGCGCGGTCGGAGCTGCACCTCGAAGCCCTCCGGCACCCCGAGCGCGAG
>JBBQRM010000470.1:0-2962 GCA_038214855.1 Rhodobacterales bacterium
CCATCGGTCGGCCGAAGAAATAGCCCTGCGCCGCGCTGCAGCCGAGCGCGATCAGCCCCGACAGCTGCGCCTCGGTCTCGACCCCCTCGCCGACGGTGGCAACCTGCATCTCCTGCGCCATCGAGATCACCGCGCGCAGCACTGCGCGCGCCCGGGGGTCGCAGGTCGCGCTGTCCACGAAGCTGCGGTCGATCTTGACGCAGTCCATCTCAAAGGCGAGCAGATGCGTGAGCGAGGAATAGCCGGTACCAAAATCGTCGAGCGCGATCCGCACTCCCATCGCCCGCAAGTCGCGCAGCGTCTGCGCGACCTGGCCCGCGTCGCCCACCATCGCCGTCTCGGTCAGCTCGAGCTCCAGTCGCGTCGCCGCGATGCGTGCCTCCGCCAGCAACCGGCCGACCCGGCCCGCCAGATCCGCGCAGCAGAGCTGCGCCGGCGAGACGTTGACCGCGAGGTGGATCTCCGCCGGCCATCGCGCCATCTGCCGCACCCCCGCCTCCAGCACCCAGTCGCCGATCTCTGCTATGCGCCCGCTTTCTTCGGCGATCGGGATGAATTCCGCCGGCGAGACCAGGCCGCGGATCGGATGCCGCCAGCGGATCAGCGCCTCGAAGCCCAGCAGCCGCCGGGACGGCAGCGCGTGGATCGGCTGGTAGTGCAGCTCGAATTCGCCGCGCTCGAGGGCCGTCGCAAGGTCGAGCCCCGTCTGCTGGCGCAGCGCCTCCTCCTCTATCATCCCCTCCGCATAGCGTTCGACGCGGCTCCGCCCGTTCTGCTTGGCGCGGTAGAGCGCGAGATCGGCCCGTTTCATCAACGTCTCGGGGTCCGTGCCTTCCGCCGACACGATGCCGACGCTGCAGCCGACATTGACGACATGGCCGCCGACGCGGAAGGGCCGGCTCAGCGCCTCGAGCAGGCGGTGAGCGAGCGCTTCGAGCCCGTCCAACAGCGGCGGCACCGGCAGGATCGCGAACTCGTCGCCGCCGAGCCGGAAGATCAGGTCTTCCTCGCGGCAGACCGCGCGCAGCCGCCGGGCGGCCTCGACGAGCAGCTCATCGCCGGCCGCGTGGCCGAACACGTCGTTGATCGGCTTGAACCGGTCGAGATCGAGCATCAACGCCTCGCGATACTCCGCGGCCTCGGCGCCTCCGACCACCTGATCGGTGAAGCGCCGCCGGTTCGCCAGCCCGGTCAGCGCATCGGTATAGGCCATCTGCGCGAGCCGCGTCTGAAGCCGCCGTTCCTCGGTCACGTCGTCGTAGGTCATGATCGCCCCGCCGGCGGGGATCGGACGGCAATGGACGTCGAGGATGCGGCCGTCCTCCATGTTCTGCTCGATGCGCGTCACCTCCGCGCGGGCCATCCAGGTCGCGTGATTGGCGACGACCCGTCCGACCTTCGCCTCGTCCCACCCGTGCCGGCGGCCGATGTTGCCGAGGAACTCCGCGAGGGGCATGCGCAGAGCCACCTCGTCCGCCTCGAGGCCGAAGAGCTCGCGCACCCGGTCGTTGCAGGCGCCGATCCGGTTGTCGGCGTCGAGGATGACCAGCCCGTTCGACATGTACTGGAGGGCCGCCGACAGCACCTTCGCCGTGTGCGCCCGCTCGAGCAGATCCTGCCGCCGGCGGCGGCGGCGCTCCGCCAGATTTGCCACGAGGATCGCCGCCACGAAGAGCGCGCCGAGTCCGAGGGCGCCCAGGATCGCCAGAGACTTCGGCTCGAGCGCCGGCCCGTACGACGGCGCGGCGCCCAAGCCCGCACCGTTCGCCCAGGCAACGCTGATCAGCAGCAAGGCCGCCGCCGCGAGCGGGGCGGCACGGCGTCCGCGACCGCGGTTCGGCTCCGGGCCCTGCTCGTCTCTCTCGCTCACCACGCAGCTTCTCCCGTTCGCCGAGGCGACACCACGGATCCCGATGGAAAGAACGGGTTCTACAATCCCATTCATTGGCCCACCAGCAAGCGGCTGTACGCCGCAGGATTAAAGGAGCGGTGAATCGGCAATGCCGGCCCTGGGCAGGAGCCTCAGGCGGTGTGCCCCGGCCGGGCGGTCGCATTCCGCAGGAGACCTAGGGCGGCGTTGAAGGTGCCCATGTCGCGGATCGCCGCGATCTTCGCGTGCAGCGGCGTCCAGTCGTCGCGCGCGTCGATCGCCTCCCACAGCGCCTCGACCTCGGCGACCGGCATGGTGCAGGGCGCGGCACCCTCGGCATAGGAATGCGCGCGCGCGGCGGCCAGGCCGGGGGCGGGCGCGAGGCCGCGCAGGTCCTCGATCACCTCGGCCCAGGCGGCGGTCTCGAAGGTGGCGCGGATCGGACTCGCGCGCAGCCGCGCTGGCTCGGCGCCCCCGATCAGGTCGAAGAACACCCGCTCGAACGGCGGGCGCGTCTCGTTCATCGCGCCCCAGAAGCGGTGCATCCGCTCGAGCGCCGCGGGGTCGTCTCCGGGCTCGAGGCCCAGCCGCGCGAAGGTCTGGCGGGCGAGGGCGGCGTGGAAGCGATCGGCGAAGGCGTCGAACGCCGGCTCGATCGCCTCGCGGGAGGAGAGAGGCAGCAGACATTCGCCGAGCCGCGCGAGGTTCCAGTTCAGCGCCTCGGGCTGGCGGGCGAAGGCGTAGAGGCCGGAATGGTCGAAATAGGCGGCGGTGAAGCCGGGATCGAAGCTCTCGAGGAAGCGCCAAGGCCCGTAGTCGAAGCTCTCGCCGGTGATGTTGACGTTGTCGGTGTTGAGCACGCCGTGCACGAAGCCCGCGACGAACCACTCGGCGCCCAACCGCGCGACTGCCGTCGACACGGCGTCGTAGAAGGCCGCGACCGGGTCTGGGGCCTCGGCCGCATCGGGCCAGTAGTGGGCGATGGAATGATCGACGAGGCGCTGCAGGTCGTCCTTGCGGTCGAGGGCGGCGAGGCGCTGGAAGCTGCCGATACGGATGTGGCTGTGGCTGAGGCGGGTGAGGACGGCGGAG
>JBBQRM010000471.1:0-2955 GCA_038214855.1 Rhodobacterales bacterium
GATAATCACCAGCTTCATGCCTGGCTTGATGCCTGCCATCAGCGTCGCCCCGATCCATCCGCCCGTACTCCTCGCAAGTCAGGCGACAAATCTCTGAAAACCCTTCCCATGCCGCAAGGTGACCTGCTCGTGACGCTCACCGGTAACGCGCCTGCCGTCACGCCGGAGGCGTGCCTTCGGCACGACGGGCAGGCAGGCGCGAACCGATCTGTCGACGGACAGATCGGTCGGGACGACGGAAACGTGGCGCCTCACATGGGAAGAAATCCCAAGTAATCCCCCGGAACCAGTATCAGGCGGCCTGCGCCGGCGACTCGTCGTAGAACCGCGCGCCGCGCGCGGCCATGTCGCGCAGCATCGCCGGCGGCTCGAACCGGGCCCCGTGTCCGGCGGCCAGCGTGTCGCAGATCGCCACCGCCTTCTTCGCGCCCAGCATGTCGAGCCAGCCGAACGGCCCGCCGGTCCAGGGCATGTAGCCCCAGCCGAGGATCGCGCCCACATCGCCCTCGCGGATGTCGGTCAGCACACCCTCTTCGAGCGCGCGCACCGCCTCGAGCGTCTGGATCATCGCGAGCCGGTGGCGCACCTCGCCCGCCTCCGGCTGCACCTCGGCCACCGGCCAGCGCTCGCCCAGCCCCTCCCACAGCCCCGTGCGCTTGCCGCGTTCGTCGTAGGCGTAGAAGCCGGCGCCGGCCTTGCGCCCCAGTCGCCCGGCCTCGGCCATCGCCGCCAGCACGTCGTCGGCGGGGCTGTCGGGATACTCCGCGCCCATCGCCGCGCGGGTCGCCTGCGCGATCTTCAGCCCCAGGTCGATCGAGGTCTCGTCGACCAGCTGCAGCGGCCCCACCGGCATCCCCAGCGACTTCGCCGCGTTCTCGATCAGCGCCGGCGCCACGCCTTCGGCGATCATCCGCACGCCCTCGTTGATGTAGGGGATGATGCAGCGGTTGGCGTAGAAGAACCGTGCGTCGTTGACCACGATCGGGGTCTTCTTGATCTGGCGCACGAAGTCGAGCGCCTTGGCCACCGCCCGCTCGCCGGTCTGCCGGCCGCGGATGATCTCGACCAGCATCATCCTGTGTACGGGCGAGAAGAAATGGATGCCGACGAAGCTCGAAGCCGCCCGCGACGCCTTCGCCAGATCCGAGATCGGCAGCGTCGAGGTGTTGGTGGCGAAGATCGCGTCGGTCCCCAGATACTGCTCGGCGCGCCGCACCGTCTCGACCTTCACGTCCACATCCTCGAACACCGCCTCGACCACCAGGTCCGCACCCTCCAGCGCCGCGTAATCCGGCGTCGCGGTGATCCGCGCCAGCGTCTCGGCCTTCTGGTCCGGCGTCGTCTTCTTGCGCTTCACCCCCTCGTCGAGCAGCGCCTCGACCTGAGCGCGGCCCTTGTCGGCGGCTTCCTGGTCGCGGTCGATCAGCACCACCTCGATCCCCGCTGCGGCCGCGACATGGGCGATCCCCGCGCCCATCATGCCTGCGCCGAGCACGCCGAGCCGCCGCACCCGCTGATCCGGCACGTCGGGGCGCACCGCACCCTTCTCCAGCGCCTGCTTCGACAGGAACAGCGAGCGGATCATCGCCGCCGACGACGGGTCCATCAGCACATGCGTGAACCAGCGCGCCTCGATGCGGAGTGCGGTGTCGAAGTCGACCATCGCCCCCTCGTAGACCGCGGACAGCAGCGCCCTGGCCGCCGGATACACCCCCTGCGTGCGCCCCAGCACCATCGCCGAGGCGCCGACGAAGGTCATGAATCCGGACGGCGTATAGGGCGCGCCGCCGGGCAGCTTGTAGCCCTTCGCGTCCCATGGCTTGACGATGGCGACGTCCTTTGCCCCCAGAACCCAGGCCTTCGCCGCCGCCATGAGCTCGTCGGGCGCCGTCACCTCGTCGATCAGCCCCGCGGCCTTCGCGGCCTTCGGCGCCAGCATCTTGGCTTCGAGCAGGAGGGCCGACGCCCCCATCAGCCCCAGCATCCGGGTGAGCCGCGTCGTGCCGCCGGCACCGGGGAAGATGCCGACGAGGATCTCCGGCAGCCCCACCTTCGCTCCCGGCCTCTCCGCCATGAACCGCCGGTGGCAGGCGAGCCCGATCTCCGTCCCGATCCCCGCGGAGGTGCCCGGCGAGGCCCAGGCGATCGGCTTGCCGCCCGTGAGCCGCTTGGGGTCCATCCCCGCCCGCTCGATCCTGCGCAGCAGCCCGTGCAGCGCCATCACCCCCTCGAACAGCCCGCGGGCCGGATCGTCGCCCGCATCCGCCTTCATCCGCGCCAGCACCTCGAGGTCCATGCCGCCGGCGAAATCCGCCTTGGCGCTGGTGATGACGATCCCCTTCACCCCCGCATCGCCCAGCGCCGCATCGACCGCCGCCCCCAGTTCGCGGATGCCCGCCTCGTCGAGCACGTTCATGCTCCGCCCGGGAAGGTCCCAGGTTATGACGGCGACGCCGTCGGCGTCGGTCTCGCTGTAAAATACGGTCATGTCGCTCCCCTTCACACCCGCTCGATGATCGTCGCCGCACCCATGCCGCTCGCCACGCACAGTGTCGCGAGCGCCGTGCCCTTGCCGGAGCGTTCCAGCTCGTCGAGGGCGGTGCCGAGGATCATCGCGCCCGTCGCCCCCAGCGGATGGCCCATCGCGATGGCGCCGCCGTTGACGTTGACGCGGGACCCGTCGAGCCCGAAGGCCTGCAGGAAGCGCAGCACCACCGCCGAGAACGCCTCGTTCACCTCGAAGAGGTCGATGTCGCCGATCTCCATGCCCGCCTCGCGCAGGATCTTCTCGGTCACCGGCACCGGGCCGGTCAGCATGATCGTGGGGTCGGTGCCGATCTTGGCCGTCGCGCGGATGCGCGCGCGGGGCTTCAGCCCATGCGCCTCGCCAAACGCTTTCGAGCCGATCAGAACCGCCGCCGCGCCGTCCACGATGCCGCTCGAATTGCCCGCATG
>JBBQRM010000472.1:0-2949 GCA_038214855.1 Rhodobacterales bacterium
CCCCGCGCGGCCGGAGTGCCTGGTTCGCCTTCTGCGCCCATGCGATCCATGATCTGACGCCGGAGATCATGGGGCTGAAGGGATTTGCCGCCTTCGTCGCTGACGCGCCCGAGACCCCGACCGAGGCCATCGCCCGCGCCGTGCATCGTCTCGGCTTGACCGAAGCGGCGCTCGACACCTATTTTCATCAGCTCCTGCTCTCGCTTGGCGGCTGGGCGCACTATGCGCGCTACGAGCTGTGGCGCGCCGAACTGGCCGACGGCACTGACTCGACGATCACCGATGTTCTGGCGATCCGCCTGCTTTGGGAGGAGGCCCTCTTCGTTCAACACGAGGCGGCGGTCAGCCAAGACTGGGAGACTGCACGGGTCAGCCACGCACAGCCCGTTTCGGCAAGCGAAGCGGAGATCGTCGATGCGATCCTGCAGGAAGCGGCCGAATTGGCCGCGCAGCGCGGCCTTGCGGACACGCTCGCAGCACCTGCGCCAGAAGCCGGAGATGCGCGCCCGGCACTGCAGGCCGCCTTCTGCATCGATGTGCGCTCGGAAGTGTTCCGCCGTGCGCTGGAGGCGGTCGATCCCGCGATCCGCACGCTCGGCTTCGCAGGCTTCTTCGGCGTCTTCGCCAAGCACCGGCGCTTTGCGTCGGATGTCGAGGAGCTGCGCCTGCCGGTGCTGCTGAACCCGACCATCACCTCGTCTTCCGGCGACCAGGACAGCGGGGCCGGCGATCTGGCGGCGCGGTATACCGCGCGCGCCAAGCGGGCCTGGGGCCGCTTCAAGCTCGCCGCGGTGTCCTCCTTCGCCTTCGTCGAGGCGATGGGGCCGGTCTATGTCGCCAAGCTCCTGCGCGATGCGCTCAACCTCAATCCCATGCCGGTGCCGAACGATCCCGCACCGCGCTTCGATCCGGCGCTTGATCTCGAGACGCGCATCGGCGCGGCAGAAACGGTGCTGCGCGCGATGTCGCTGACCAGCGGCTTCGCGCGGGTCGTGATGCTTGCGGGTCATGGCGCGAATGTCGTGAACAACCCGCATGCCAGCGGGCTGCATTGTGGCGCCTGCGGCGGCTACTCCGGTGAGGTCAATGCCCGGCTCCTGGCGTCGTTGCTCAACGATGTGCAAGTACGCAAGGGTCTGGTTGGGCGCGGCATCACCGTGCCCGAGGACACGCTGTTTCTCGCCGCGCTGCATGACACGACGACGGACGCGGTCACGCTCTACGACACCGATACGCCCGCGCCGGATCATGCCGCAGACCTCAAGAAGATCCGCCAATGGCTGACGGCGGCCGGGAAGGTCACGCGCGGCGAACGGGCGTTGCGCCTTCCGCGCGCTGCCGCCGAAGGCGACATCGCCGTACGCGCCCGTGACTGGGCCGAGGTGCGGCCCGAATGGGCGCTCGCCGGGTGCAAGGCCTTCATCGCCGCTCCGCGTACGCGCACCACCGGCCGCAGCCTGGAAGGCCGCGCCTTCCTGCACGATTACGACTGGAAGCAGGACAGCGGACATGGCTTCGCCGTGCTGGAACTGATCATGACCGCCCCGGTCGTCGTCGCCAGCTGGATCAGCCTGCAATACTACGGCTCGACGGTTGCGCCAGACACCTTCGGCTCGGGCAACAAGCTCCTGCACAACGTCGTCGGCGGCATTGGCGTCGTCGAGGGCAATGGCGGGGTGATGCGCGCCGGCCTGCCCTGGCAGTCGGTGCATGATGGGGAGGAATATGTTCACGACCCGTTGCGTCTGTCGGTCTGCATCGAAGCGCCGCGCGAGGCGATGAACGACATCCTCGAACGCCATGACGGGGTGCGCGCGCTCTTCGACAATCGCTGGCTGCATCTCTTCGCCATGGACGAGGAGGGTCAACTCGCCCATCGCTATGTCGGGGATCTGACATGGGAACCGGTCGCGACGCCGGGCAAAGCCCCCAGGCTCGAGGCCGTTGCATGACGGCTCTGGCGCCCGCGATGTCCGGCGTCACCGCACCGTTTGCGGGGCGTCGGATCGCGTTTGCCACCATGCACGAGAAAGAGCGCGCTGTCGCTTCGGTGAGGCACGCACATCTGGACGCAGACCTGGTCGTGCCCGCCGGCGTCGACACCGACGCGCTCGGCACATTCACGAGCGAAACCCCGCGACAATGGCCGAGGGCACGTTGGTCAGAACATCACTCCGGGAGCAGACTGGCCTCAGCTTGCATCACTGCGCCCCGCAACTTTGAAAACAGGACGTAGGGGAGAATGTAGCGACTTCACCGTAGATGAAATACATCATTGACGCGCTTCAGTTGGGCGCACTTCTTCCGAAACCTCCTTCGTCAGCGTGCTGGCCCTTCGCCAGCCGCCTCCCGAATGGCTGGTGCCGCGGGGGCTGGAGCTATGGCTGAAAATGGGTGATGGGGCCATATGAGACCCGTGCGCGGAAGATGATGGACGCGCGCCTATTGCTCTGATTCAATTGAGCGATCGCTTGTGCAGGGAGGTGGCGATGCCGCGCCGTCGGATTGGTCAGGAGGCTTTCGAGTTTGGCGCGAAGGAGTGGACGTCGGTGCTCGACAGGCTCCACGATCTCATCGATTGGTCGCTGCCGGAGGCTGCGCTACGGGATGTCTACGCCGCGGCGCGTGGCGAGGCAGCGTGGCCGCCGCTGTCGCTGTTCAAGGCGCTGCTCATCGCGGTCTGGCACGACCTGTCCGACGCGAAGCTGGCCGAGGCGCTGGAGGATCGGGGCTCGTTCCGGCGGTTTTGCGGCTTCTGTCGCTATGAGCCGACGCCGGAGCGGACGGCGTTCGTGCGGTTCCGGCGGGAGCTCGTCGCACGCGAGCTCGACCGTGCGTTGTTCGAGGCTTCCCGACCCTCCGCAGAGCGGCCCCGTCAAAATCATCCCGTAACTCAATCGCAGCAGCCATGGCGAACCTCCTCTGGTTCGCACCATCGATTCAGACTTT
>JBBQRM010000473.1:0-2947 GCA_038214855.1 Rhodobacterales bacterium
CGCACGGTGCGACATCGGAGGCGCCGCCGCCGGACCCCGCCTGGCCGTCCGGTCAGATCGTCCGCCCGCCGTCGACCTCCAGCACGACCCCCGTCAGGAAGTCCGCCTCGTCGGAGGCGAGAAACAGCGCGGCATTGGCCACGTCGCGGGCCTCCGACAGCCGGCCGAGCGGGATCGTCGCGATGAACCGCGCCCGGTTCTCCGGCGTGTCCGGCACCCCCATGAACGATTCGAGCAGCCCCGTCGCCCCCATCACCGGCGCAAGCCCGCAGACCCGGATCTTGTCCGGCGCGAGTTCGACCGCGAGCGAGCGCGTCATCAGGTTCACCGCCCCCTTGGTGGAATTGTACCAAGTCAGCCCCGGTCGCGGCCGGATGCCCGCGGTGGAGCCCACGTTGATCATCACCCCGCCCCCCGAGGCGCGCCACAGCGGCACCACCGCCTTGGTCATGTGGAAGATCGACAGCACGTTGATGTCGTAGAGCTTGCGGAACGTCGCCTCGTCGGTCTCCATCAGCGGCCGGTTCGGGTTGGTCCAGCCGGCGTTGTTGATTACCACGTCGAGCCCGCCGAAGGCGTCGCGCACGGCCTCCACCGCCGCCTCGACCTCGCGCCCCTGCGAGACGTCGCAGGTGATCGCGATCGCCCCCGCGCCGATCTCGTCGGCGACACGGCTCGCGCCCTCGCCGTTCAGATCGACCACCGCGACCTTCGCCCCTTCCGCCGCGAAGCGCTGGGCGATGCCGAGGCCGAAGCCCGAGGCTGCCCCCGTCACCAGGGTCCGCTTGTCCTGAAGTCGCATGTCTCTCTCCTCAGCCATGACTTTCGGTCGTGGTCTCTGCCGGCTCCAGCGCGCCCTCGGACACCTCGCCCCGGTCGATCACCAGCGCGCGGTCGGCAAAGCCGCGCAGGAGCGCGGGGTTCGATTCGGTGATGACGAGGGCGACGGTCCGGTCCGCGTCGCGCAGGCTGCGCAGGGCCTCGGCATAGCGGCGCGCGAGCGCGGGGGCGAGGCCCTGGAACGGCTCGTCGAGCAGCACGAGCCGCGTGCCGATCATCAGCGCACGCCCCAGCGCCACCATCTTGCCCTGCCCGCCCGAGACGTCGCCGGCCGGCCGCGCCGCCATCTCGGCGAGCTCGGGCAGGATACGGTACACCCGCTCCAGCCGCCGGCTGCCCTCAGCCGCGTCGAGGCGGGCCACCTGCGCCGGCAGCATCAGGTTCTCCTCGACGCTGAAGGCCGAGAACAGCCGCCGGTCCTCCGGCGCGTAGCCGATCCCGAGGCCCGGGCGCTTCGCGGGCGCCACGCCGGCGAGGTCGCGCCCGTCGAAGGCGATGCGCCCGCGCACCCGCGTGAAGCCCATGATCGAGCGCAAGGTCGTGGTCTTGCCGGCGCCGTTGCGCCCGATCAGCGCCACCGTCTCGCCGGCATCGACGCGAAAGCTGAGGCCGCGCAGGATCGGGATCGTGCCGATCGCCACGTCGGCACCCTCGAACTCCAGCATCAGACCGCCTCGCCCACGACGTCGCGGATCACGTCGGGGTGCTCGAGGATTTCCGCGGGCGCGCCGCGCAGCTGGATCGCGCCGCCGTTCCAGACCGCGACCTCGTCGGCGTAGCGCTCGACGATGCCCATGTCGTGCTCGACGAAGACCGAGGTGACGCCCGCCTCGGCGAGTGCGGCGACCAGGATCTCCATCACTGCGAACTTCTCCGACGACGCGACCCCCGATGTCGGCTCGTCCATCAAGAGCAGCCGCGGCTTCAGCGCCAGCGCCACCGCGATGTCCACGAGCTTGCGCTGGCCCTCGGCGAGCTCGACCACCGGCCGATGCGCCACCTCGGCGCAGCCCATCAGCTCGAGCAGCCGCATCATCTCGTCGCGCTCGGGGATGCGTCGGAGCGGCAGGAAGGGTGCCGTCCGCCGCACCCGCGCCGAGGCCGCGATCAGCAGGTTCTCGAGCGCGGTGTGCTCGGTGAAGAGCTGCGGGATCTGGAAGGCGCGCGCGATGCCGAGCCTGCAGATGCGCCGCGGCGCCATGCGGGTGATGTCGCGGCCCAGGAAGCTCACGCTGCCCTTGGCAGGTTTGATCCAGCCGGTGCAGATGTTGAGGAAGGTGGTCTTGCCGGCGCCGTTCGGGCCGATGATCGCGAGGTTGCGGCCCTCGCGGATTTCGATGCTGACGTCGTTCGCGGCCACCACACCGCCGAAACGGATCTCGAGGCCCCGCGCCTCCAGGAGCAGCTCCGCGCTCACGGAAGTTCGTCCGCGGGGCGCGCCCGCTGCACCCGGCTGCGCCGGTCAGGTGCTATGCGCGCGATCACCGCGTCGTAGATGCCGACGAGCCCGCCGGGGGCGAAGAGAATGATCGCGAGCAGGAAGCCGCCCAGCACCATCTGCCAGATGTCGCCGGCAAAGGCCGCGGCCGACGACCGCACCACCTCGTAGACGATGGCGCCGAGGAAGGCGCCCGCGACCGAGCCTGCGCCGCCGAGCACCGCGATGAACACCATCTCGCCCGAGCGCACCCACCAGGCGTAGTCCGGCGTGACGATCCCCTGGACCGCCGCCATCAGCACGCCGCCGGTCCCGCAGAGTGCCGCCGACAGCACGTAGCCCTCGAGCAGGCTGCGCTGGGGCGAGACGCCGAGGTACTGGAGCCGCGTCTCGTTGGTCTTGATCGTGCGGAAGAGATGCCCCGAGGGGCTGTCGAGCCAACGCGTCACCCCCCAGCCGAGCAGGAGCGCGAGCCCGAGCGCGCCGTAGAACAGCACCTCCTCGAACGCCGTTCGCCCCAGGGAGATCCCGAGGATCGTCGGACGGGTCACATGGATCCCGTCGGCGCCGCCGGTGAGGTAGTAGAACTTCTCGAGCACCGACCAGAAGATCATCGAGAAGGCGAGGTTCAGCATCCCGAAGAAGATGCCGCGGTAGCGCACCACGAAG
>JBBQRM010000474.1:0-2943 GCA_038214855.1 Rhodobacterales bacterium
CGGTGACATGGCGGCTCCGATTCAAGGCGCCGCATCGATTCAGCAAATCGCTCCCCTGTCACCTGTCATATGAGTTCGGAGCCGTGGGGGCGCCGCGAAAGCCCTTGGCGAGCACGAAGGCCTCGGTAGAATCCGCCCGGCTGGCCGCGGGCTTGACATGCGCGACGCGGGCAAAGTCGCGCTTGAGCCGCGCCACCAGCCCCGCCTCCGCCCCGCCCGCGAGCACCTTGGCGAGAAACGTCCCGCCGGGGGTCAGCACCTCGGCCGCGAATTCCGCCGCCGCCTCGCACAGCGCCATGATCCGCAGGTGGTCGGTCCCCGGATGCCCCGAAGCGGCCGCCGCCATGTCCGACAGCACCACGTCCGCCGGCCCGTCGAGCCAGGCACGCACCTGCGCCTCGGCGTCGTCGGCGAGAAAGTCGAGTTGGTGGAGCTCGGCCCCCGCCACGGCATCGACCTCCTGCAGGTCGATCCCGAGCACGCGGCCCCGCGGCTTGCCCGCCTCGCCGCGCGCATTGACCCGCGCCACCGCGACCTGCGTCCAGCCTCCCGGGGCGCTTCCCAGATCGACCACCCGCGCCCCCGGGCGCAGGAAGCGGTGCTTGTCGTCGATCTCGATCAGCTTGTAGGCGGCGCGGCCGCGATAGCCTTCGGCGCGCGCCCGCGCCACATAGGGGTCGTTCAGCTGCCGCTCGAGCCAGCGCGTCGAGGACAGCTTGCGCCCCTTCGCCGTCTTCACCCGCACTCTGAGGTCGCGCCGCCCCCGCCCCGATCCGGGCTTCACCGGTACGCTCACCGCCGCCTCCGCGCCGGCACCCGACGCCCCGGCGCCAGAACCAAAACAACAGATATCTTAAAAATCAACGGCTTACCTATAGTTTCAAGTTGGACACGCCGCCGGCCGATCTATTGCCGCGCCAGCCCCTCGGCAAAGGCGCCGCGCGCGTTCATCAGAGAGAACAGGATCCCCTCGCGCAGGCCCCTGTCGGCCACCCGCATCGAATCGGTCGGCCAGATGCGCAGCAGCGTCTGAAGGATCGCGGCCCCCGACATGATCAGCTCCGACCGGTCGCGCCCGAGCCCGGCATCGGTCCGGCGTCCCTGCGGCCCGAGGCGCAGGAACCGCGCGATCACCTGCTCGATGGCGCGGCTCGACAGATGCATCCCATCGACCTTGCGCCGGTCGTAGCGCCGCAGCCCCAGATGCGCCGCGCCCACTGTGGTGACCGTGCCGGAGGTGCCGATCATCTGGAACCCGGCCGCGTCCTGGGCGCTCAGGGTCTGCAGATACGGCTTGAAGTCCACCAGCTGCTCCTCGAAGAACCACGACATCAGCGCGAACCGGGCCGCGTCCTCGGCCACGTCCGCATAGCGGTCGTGCAGCGTCGCCACCCCGAGCGGCACCGAGATGAAATCGACGATCCGCGCCGCCCCCGGCCCGCCGCGCCCGCCGGTGACCTGCAGATCCACGATCGCCCGCGCCCGGGCTGCAGGCTCCACGCCCGAGAGGTCGATCCACACGAGTTCGGTCGAGCCGCCACCGATGTCGAAGACCAGAACCTGCGTCTTCTCCGGCGCGACCAACGGCGCGCATGAGATCACCGCCAGCCGCGCCTCCTCCTCCGGGCGGATTACCTCGAGCGTCAGCCCGGTCTCGCGCGCGACGAGCCCGAGGAAGTGGTTGCCGTTCCGCGCGCGCCGGCACGCCTCGGTCGCCACCAGCCGCGCGTGCTGCACCCCGTGCCGGCGGAGCTTGTCGGCACAGACCTCGAGGGCCACCAGCGTCCGGTCGATTGCCGCACGGGACAGATGTCCGGAACGCTCGAGACCGTAGCCGAGCCGGACCGACTTTGCGAAGGCATCCAGGACACGGAAATGCCCGCCTTCCGGCGTCGCGATCAGCATCCGACAACTGTTCGTCCCCAGATCGAGGGCCGCATAAAGTTCCGGTTCCGCCGGCGCAGGCCTGAAGGGGCGGCGCTGGGACGCCGGCGCGATACGGGCTTGCGCAGGATCGGGAGAGATCTGCGCCATGCGTGAGCCAATTCAAAAAGCTGCGGCAGCGAACCGCGATCTTGAAACAAAGGTTACAGGAGCCTTAACGGCAAAGCAAGTTTCGCTGCACCCTCCGCACTGCCGCTCTCCCGCGGGATCTCACGCGGCGCCGGCACCCCCGACAGCTGCGGCCAGCGGGGCTGCGGCATAACCGAGAACCCGGCAGACATCGAAGGTCAGGTCGGGGTTGTTGAGCGTGTAGAAGTGCAGATGCTCCACACCCTCGCCCATCAGCGCATCGCACTGGTCAGCGGCGATGGCCACCGACAGGAGCGCGGCGTCGGCCTCGGTGTCCGCGCGCCCGTAGGCATGGTGCATCCACTCCGGCACCCGGGCCCGACAGCGCGCCGCGAAGTTCAGCATCTTGCCGAAGTTCTCGACCGGCAGGATGCCCGGCACGATCGGCGCGGTGATCTGCGAGGCCGCGCAGTCGTCACGAAAGCGCAGGAAATCCTCGACGTCGAAGAAGAACTGCGTGATGGCGCTCGATGCCCCGGCATCGAGCTTGCGCTTGAGATTGGCGATGTCGGCGGCGCGGTCGGCCGCGTCGGGATGCGTCTCCGGATACGCCGCGACGCTGATCTCGAAATCACCCGCCTCGCGCAGTCCGGCGACCAGTTCGGCGGCATCGGCGAAGCCCTCCGGATGCGGCCGGAACGGCCCCTCGCCTTTCGGCGCGTCGCCGCGCAGCGCCACGATCCGCCGCACACCGAGCCGGGCGTAGCTTCGGGCGACTGCCAGCGTCTCCTCGCGGCTGGCGCCGACGCAGGTCAGGTGCCCCGCCACGTTGAGCCGCGCGCGCTCGACGATGGTCTGGATCGCCGCGGCGGTGCGGTCGCGCGTCGTGCCGCCGGCCCCAAAGGTCACCGACACGAACTGCGGCCCCAG
>JBBQRM010000475.1:0-2935 GCA_038214855.1 Rhodobacterales bacterium
ACTGCATCGCGCTGCGCGCCGGCCGATAGATTTTCGCGATCATCGAACGACCTCCCGAAACCGCCACGCCCGCTTATCGCCAAAGCGGGCCACCGGATCAAGCCATTGTCGGGGGAGCTGCGGTGGGGGGTGCCGCAAGCAGCGGATCGTCGTCCGAGTGCGAGGGAGCGAGGGGTGGGGTGGGTGTACGCACCCGGCCGACGATCACTGCTGCTTGCAAGACTCTCTTAACCCGAACCCGTGTCACACGCAAGGGTTTAGTTGAAGATTTATCCATACGCCTGTGACGAATGTTCGGACCCCGCCGCCCGCCGGCCTCCCTTGCCTTTCGGCGCGGCTTGCGCATGTATTTCCCGTCCCCCCTGCGCGGAGCCGCCCCATGTCCGACACCGCCCTCGTCCCCGGCGCGCCGCTCCTCCAGGTGCCGGCGCGCGCCAAGCTCGAAGGCGGTCGCGCCTTCGTGCTGCGCTCCGACTTCCAGCCGGCCGGCGACCAGCCCACCGCCATCGCCGAGCTCCTCTCCGGCATCGACGCCGGCGACCGCAGCCAGGTGCTGCTCGGCGCCACCGGCACCGGCAAGACCTTCGCGGTGGCCAAGATCATCGAGGCGACCCAGCGCCCCGCCATCATCCTCGCTCCCAACAAGACGCTGGCGGCACAACTCTACGGCGAGTTCAAGGGCTTCTTCCCCGACAACGCGGTGGAGTATTTCGTCTCCTACTACGACTACTACCAGCCGGAAGCCTACGTCGCCCGCTCCGACACCTACATCGAGAAGGAATCCCAGATCAACGAGCAGATCGACCGGATGCGCCACTCCGCCACCCGGGCGCTGCTCGAACGCGACGACGTGATCATCGTGGCCTCCGTCTCCTGCATCTACGGCATCGGCAGCGTCGAGACCTACGGCGCCATGACCCAGGACCTGATCGCGGGCAATTCCTACGACCAGCGCCGGGTCATCGCCGACCTGATCGCGCAACAGTACCGCCGCAACGACGCCGGCTTCGCGCGCGGCACCTTCCGCGTCCGCGGCGACGCGCTCGAGCTCTGGCCCGCCCACCTCGACGACCGCGCCTGGCGGCTGTCGTTCTTCGGCGAGGAGCTCGAATCGATCCACGAGTTCGACCCGCTCACCGGCGCCAGGACCGACACGCTCGCCCGGGTCCGCGTCTACGCCAACAGCCACTACGTCACCCCCCGCCCGACGATGCAGCAGGCGATCAAGGGCATCCGCGCCGAGCTCAAGCTCCGCCTCGACCAGCTCATAGCCGAGGGCAAGCTCCTCGAAGCCCAGCGCCTCGAACAGCGCTGCACCTTCGACCTCGAGATGCTCGAGGCGACCGGCGTCTGCAACGGCATCGAGAACTATTCGCGCTACCTCACCGGCCGCAAACCCGGCGAGCCGCCCCCCACGCTCTTCGAATACATCCCCGACAACGCCATCGTCTTCGCCGACGAGAGCCACGTCTCGGTCCCCCAGATCGGCGGCATGTACAAGGGCGACTACCGCCGCAAGTTCACCCTCGCCGAGCACGGCTTCCGCCTGCCCTCCTGCATGGACAACCGGCCGCTCAAGTTCGAGGAATGGGATGCGATGCGCCCGCAGAGCGTCTTCGTCTCCGCCACGCCGCAATCCTGGGAGCTCGAACAATCGGGGGGCGTCTTCGCCGAGCAGGTGATCCGCCCCACCGGGCTCCTCGACCCCCCCGTCGAGATCCGCCCCGTCTCGATGCAGGTCGACGACCTGCTCGACGAGATCCGCAAGGTCGCCGCCACCGGCAACCGCGTCCTCGCCACCGTGCTCACCAAGCGCATGGCCGAGGACCTGACCGAATACCTGCACGAACAGGGCATCCGGGTGCGCTACATGCATTCCGACATCGACACCAACGAGCGCATCGAGATCCTTCGTGACCAGCGCCTCGGCGCCTTCGACGTCCTCGTCGGCATCAACCTGCTGCGCGAGGGCCTCGACATCCCCGAATGCGCGCTGGTCGCCATCCTCGATGCCGACAAGGAGGGCTTCCTGCGCTCCGAGACCTCGCTGATCCAGACCATCGGGCGGGCCGCGCGCAACGTCGACGGCCGCGTCATCATGTACGCCGACCGCATCACCGGCTCGATGGAACGCGCCCTCGGCGAGACCAACCGCAGGCGTGAAAAGCAGCACGCCTACAACATCGCCCACGACATCACCCCCGCGACCATCCGCAAGAACGTCGCCGACGTCCTCGACGGCCTGTTCCAGGGCGACACCGACCAGTCGCGGATCACCGCGCGCGTGGACAAACCGATGGTCGGCGCGAATTTGCAGGCCCATCTCGAAGCCCTGCGCAAGCAGATGATCAAGGCCGCCGAGAACCTGGAGTTCGAGGAAGCCGCGCGGCTGCGCGACGAGGTGAAGCGGCTGGAGGCCGTGGACCTCGCCATCAGCGACGACCCGCTGGCGCGGCAATCGGCGGTAGAAGCGGCGAGCGAGCCGAAGACGTCAGGGCGCTCGACGGCCGGGCGGTCGGGGCAGCGCGGCGGCAACGTGAAGCGGCGCAAGCGCTAGCGCAGCACCCGCTGCTACGCTACATTAGCCCCATGAACGCGCACCTGCACGATCTGATCGCCGACGCCGAGGCCCGTCTCGGGACAAAGGATCGCGACAAGCTCGCGGCCCTGCTCGAGTCGTTTCTCGCAACTCACGAAGGCGCCGAGCCCTTCACCGGAGCCGAGCGCGCCCACCTTGCCCGGCTCGACGCCGAACCGTTTGACCCCGCAGACCCCGCCGAGATCGCCGCCCTCTTCGCCCGGCGTGGCTAGGCTCCGCTGGTCGCGCCGCGCCCTCGCCAGCCTCCGCGGACAGGACGACGACCTCCGCCCCCTCAACGCCGCCGCGGCCGACGCCGTGCTCTCCGAGGTGGAGACACTCGCCGCCCTGATCGCC
>JBBQRM010000476.1:0-2933 GCA_038214855.1 Rhodobacterales bacterium
GGTCGCGAGCTTCACGGTGGCGGGGCCGATCTTCAACTTCCTCGCCCGGCCGCTGACCCAGGTGCTGCTCGCGAACGGCCAGGAGCCGGAGCTGATCTTCACCGGGCTCCAGCAGGGATTCATGACCCAGGTGCGCATCGCGCTCTTCGGCGGCTTCATGCTCGGCTTTCCGATTATCGCCTTCCAGATGTGGCGCTTCGTGGCGCCCGGTCTTTATCGGCAGGAGAAGAACGCCTTTCTGCCGTTCATCCTGGCGTCGCCGATCCTGTTCGTGCTCGGGGCGGCCTTCGCCTATTACGTGATCATGCCGCTCGCCTTCGACTTCTTCCTCGGCTTCCAGCAGTTCGGCGCGGACGGGTTGGAGCCGGGCCAGCGGCCCGACATCCAGTTCCTCGGCACCATCAACGAGTATCTCGGGCTCACGATGAAGTTCGTGATCGCCTTCGGCCTGTGCTTTCAGCTGCCGGTGCTGCTGACACTGATGGGCAAGGCCGAGCTGGTCTCGGCGGCGGGGCTCGGCGCGACGCGCAAATACGCGATCGTCGGCATCCTGACGCTCGCGGCGATCGCGACGCCACCGGACGTGGTGACCCAGGTGATGCTGTTCTCTGTGGTCTACGGGCTCTACGAGATCTCTATCCTGCTGGTGCGGCTGATCGAGCGGCGGCGCGAGGCCGACCTGCGGGCGCAAGGCTATTACGACGACGCGCCGGGCACCGGGGTGGCGAAGGACGAGACGTGAGCGAGGTCACGCTCGGCCGCATCGCCGAGGCGCTGGAGCGGATCAGCCCGCCGCCGCGGCCCACGCCCGCCCTCGACGCCGCAGACGCGTTCGTCTGGCAGGTGGGTCCGGACCGGCTGGAGCCGGTTCCCCGAGTGGCGCGGGTCGAGATGGACCTGCTCGTGGGCATCGACCGTTCGCGCGACACCCTGCTCGCCAACACGTTGCAGTTCGCCCGCGGCCATGCCGCGAACAACGTGCTCTTGTGGGGCGCGCGCGGCATGGGCAAGTCGAGCCTGGTCAAGGCGACCCATGCCGAGGCGGTGCGCGCGGTGCCGGGACGGGTGAAGCTGATCGAGCTGCACCGCGAGGACCTGCCGTCGATCGGCCGGCTGCTCGGGCTGTTGCGGGCCTCCGACCTGCGGTTCCTGCTCTTCTGCGACGACCTCAGCTTCGACAAGGACGACAGCCACTACAAGTCGCTGAAGGCGGTGCTCGATGGCGGCATCGAGGGGCGGCCGGACAACGTGGTGCTCTATGCGACCTCGAACCGCCGCCACCTGATGCCGCGCGACATGATCGAGAACGAGCGCCAGTCCGGCGTCAACCCGTCGGAGGCGGTCGAGGAGAAGGTGTCGCTGTCGGACCGCTTCGGCCTGTGGCTGGGGTTCCACGCCTGCAATCAGGACGACTTCCTGGCGATGATCCGCCGCTATTGCGACGCCTACGGCATCGACATCGACGGCGATTGCCTGCGCGCGGAGGCGATCGAATGGAGCCAGACCCGCGGCGGAAGGTCGGGCCGCGTCGCCTGGCAGTTCGTCACCGACCTTGCCGGGCGCAGGGGCGTGAACCTCGGCTGACAGCGCAACCCGCCGTCTTCTTCTTGGGAAAAATACTCCCGCCGGAAGCGATGCGAGCTCGAAGGCAGCGCCAGCCAGCCCGTGGATCGCGCCGGCGCGATCCCTCAGCCGCCGAGATAGGCGGCCGGATCAATGCTGTCGGTCCCGCGGCGGACTTCGAAATGCAACCCCGGGTCGGCGCCCTCGGCAACGGCGCCGATGGTCTGGCCCTGCGTCACGCGCTCCCCGCGCGCCACCGTGACGTCGGTGACGCGGCCGTAGACCGTCATCAGGTCGTCGCCGTGGCGGATCAGCACGATGGTGCCGAGCCCACCGGTCGAGCGCGAGACCAGCGCCACTTCGCCGGAACCTGCGGCGCGCACGGGGGTGCCGGCCGGGACCGCATAGCCGATCCCCTCGTTGCGGTCCGGTCCGGGCTCGCGGTTGTAGGGCCGGGCGACGGGTCCGTCCACGGGTGGAGCGAGCCCGCCGCCCGGCGGGGTGCGGAACTGGCCGAGGCCCGGAGAGGAGGGGGCTGCGCCCACGACGATGTTCTCGGGCAGGGGCGCCGCGGCGCTCGGCGGCGGCGAGACCGGCGTCCCTTCGCCCGGCTCCGTGTCGAGCTCGGTCTCGGGGCTGCCGGTGATCTGGTTCGCGCCGCTGACGATCGGGATCAGGAGCTCCTGGTTCTCGCGCACGCCGAGGTCGGGGCCGAGCCCGTTCCACGAGGCGAGTGCTGTCACCGAGACGCCGTAGAGACGCGCGATGGAATAGGCGGTCTCGCCGGGCTCCACCCGGTGGCGAACCGGGTCGATCAGCGGCTCGCGCTCGCCGTTGCGGAACGGCGTCTCCGTGGCCGCGGCGGGAGCGGCGCTGTCGATCGCCTGCGCGGCCTGTTCCGGCGACCAGCCGAGCGGCTGGGTGCTGACGTCGGAGGTGTCGAAGCCGGAGCCGGCGGCGGCGACCTCGGTCGCGCGCGGCACGCTGTCGGGCAGGAGCACCACCTCGCCGTTGCGCAGCCGGTAGTCCGCAGGCAGGGCGTTGACGGAGGCGAGCTCGGTGCCGGCCAGCCCGAGCCTTTGCGCCAGACTCGTGACCGTGTCGCCCTCCCGCGCCACGGCGACCTGGTAGCTCGCGTAGGTGATGACCCCGCGTGCGTCGGGGCTTGCGTTGGCGCCGGCCGCCGCCGGCGGCGGCTGCTCGACCGCGCCGTTGCCGAAGAAGCATCCCGAGACGCCGGCGCTCAGGATCACAAGCGCCGCCGCCCGGACTAGGCCCGTCCCCGACAGCCCCCGCGCCCGCCGCACCTCGCTCAGCATACGTCCGCCCCCAAGCCCATGCTCACGGTGATACATCCTCGGCGAGCCCCT
>JBBQRM010000477.1:0-2923 GCA_038214855.1 Rhodobacterales bacterium
CAGAGACGTGTTACGGATGACGGGTGGCCTGATGATCGGCGCACCTGACAGCGAGGTCGTGAGCGGCAGCCTTCGCAGCGCCCGCGAACACGGCCTCGCACACGAACTGCTCGACGCCAAAGAGATTGGTCGCCGCTTTCCACCGTTCACGCCACCTGCCGGCACGGTGGCGCTCTACGAGCGTGAAGCAGGTTCACTTGCTCCAGAAGAAGCGATTCGCGCGCATTTGGACGTCGCGGCGAACCACGGTGCGCGGCTGCACTTTGATGAGCCAGTGTTGTCGTGGCAGGTGGCGACGTCCGGCCGGATCGTGGTCACGACGTCGCGGGGGGACTATGAAGCCGGGCGGCTGGTGTTAGCTCCGGGTCCGTGGGCTCCCGAGCTGTTCAAGCTGGACTGGTTGCCGCTCAAGGTCGAACCGCAAGTGCTGTATTGGCTCGAACCCTCAGGCGGAGCGGCCGCCTATGCGGCGGAGCGGTTTCCCATCTACATTTGGGACCTCGGCGACGGCGTGCAGTTCTACGGATTCCCGGCCGATGAGAACGGCCGCGTGAAGGTCGCCTTCTTCCGGACGCCGAACGGAGACGAGTCGTTTCTGCGCGCTGCGCTGGCGCCGTGCTTGCCGTCACTCGCGACCGGCACACTCGTGGAGACGATGTCGTGTAAATACACGCTCACGCCCGACCAGCATTTCGTGATCGGTCTGCACCCGGATCACGCGCCAGTCGTCATCGCGTCGCCGTGTTCTGGGCACGGCTATAAGTTCGCGAGCGTGGTGGGGGAAATCCTCGCGGATCTCGCGATCGATGGAGTAACACGCCATCCGATCGATCTGTTCTCGCCGGATCGGTTTACAGACCGGCGAGCTTGAAGATCGCCTTGGCGAGTCCCGAGTAATCCTCGTCGCCTTCGCCTGCGGTGATCTGCGCTTGCACCAGTTGTTGCACCACCGCGCTCGAATACGCGGGCACGCCGTTCTCGGCGAGCGTAGTCATCGCGATTCCCAGATCCTTCTTGAAGAACTTCGCCTTGAAGCCCGGCTTCCAGTTGCCGGTGATCATGCGTTCACCGTGCACGTCGAGCACGCGACTCTGCGCGAATCCGCCCATCAGTGCGGCGCGCACCTTCAGGGGGTCCACACCAGCCTTGCGCGAGAGCGCGATCGCTTCGGCCACCACCGCCATCGTCCCGCCCAGCACGATCTGGTTACAGGCCTTGCAGACCTGGCCAGCACCGGAGTCGCCGACGTGCACCAGTTTCTCAGGTGATCCCATGGCTTCAATGACCGGCCGCATGGTCTCGACGGCGGCCGCCTCGCCGCCGACCATGAACGCCAGGGTCCCGGCGATGGCGCCGATCTCGCCACCGCTGACCGGTCCATCCAGGAACTGGCCACCACGTTCTGCCGTCGCTGCCGCCAGGCGCTTGGCCGTCGCCGGCGCAATGGTGGAGGAGTCGAGGATGACGGTACCGCGCTGCATGGCGCTGAAGATGCCGGTCGCGCCTTCGAGCACGAGCGCCACATCCGGGCCATCGGGCAACATCGTGACGATCCTGGACGCCGCGCCTGCGACGTCGGCAGGGGAGGTGGCTGCCGTGGCGCCCGCCGCCACCAGTTCATCCACCGGGCCGCGGCTGCGGCTGTGGACGACGACGGCGAAGCCTTGTTTGAGGAGGTTGAGGGCCATGGGCTTGCCCATGAGGCCCAGGCCGATGAAGCCCACCATGTTGGTCATGAATGCTGTCTCTATAGCTCGGCGTTGCCAGTCGTGAACTGGGCGAGAGCCTACCACGGCTCCACTTCAGGAGAGCAGATCGCCAGCGAGTGTTACGATCGGATGACGTAAGTAGCTACGACAGATCGCGCGGGTAGAGTTTTGGCGCCCCGGCCAGTTTCACCGCCCCAAAATGACGAAGGTCAAGGGTGACGATGGCGGACGCGCTGACCCTTTCGGCCACGGCCATCACCACCGCATCAACGAGCCCGATCTTCAGCGACTTGTATTTCTTCTGAATCCGCCGGGCGTGTTCGACATCCTCGTCCGCGCCCCAACGCACGTGGTACACACCGGCAGCGAGATCGTCCATCCACAACGACTGCACGCGAGCGCCGAGCCGCTGGCTTGCGAGATAGTCCACTTCCGGAAGAATCGCCCAGGGCAGTAGCCACGGTTCATCGTCCCTTTGAAACAGCCGGAGGACGGCCTCGTGATGCCTCTCGTCGCGGTCGAGCAAGGCGACGATGGCGCTGGTATCGGCGATGATCATTCGTCCCGGCCGAAGCCGTCGGCCAAGACCGCATCCACGCGGCTCGCCAGGTCGGGCGTGCCACTCGCGCCGGCGCCAATGCTGCGCGGTAGCCGGCGAGGCGAGTGCGCGTCTGCGTACGACGCGACCGCTTCACGCAACAGGGCGGCAGGCGACGTCGATCGGGCCCGCCCGATTTGTTTCAGGCGTCGATAGACGTCAGGATCCAAGTACACCGTCGTCTTGATCCGTGCCTCTGCCATATGTGGTAACCATACTGTATTATCGGTGCCGGAACAACACCACGCCAGCTCCGGCGCGACGTGATCCAATTCTCCGAAGTCTCGCAATTTCTGCCACTTACAGGCGCCGGATACGTGGACCCGAGGCATCCTGCCGTATAATGTCCGTCAAGGGGGCAGCGGCGGCGGACGAGTCTCGCCGAAGCCGTTGGCGAAGGCGGATGTTCGAGCGGTATACCGAACGAGCCAGGCGGGTATTATTTTTTGCCCGCTACGAAGCGAGTCAGCTCGGCAGCATTTCGATTGAAACCGAGCATCTGCTTCTAGGGTTGATCCGTGAGGGCAAGGGCCTCACCAGCCGGATCTTTGCCCGATCCCACCTGTCCCTCGAGAACATCCGTAAAGACATCGAAGGCCGCACGGTCTTCCGCGAG
>JBBQRM010000478.1:0-2915 GCA_038214855.1 Rhodobacterales bacterium
GGGGTGGAGGCGGCGATGGCGCGGCTCGCGGCGCTGGTCGGTCGAGGCGCGCCGGAGACCGGCTCGGCGCTGCGC
The DNA here is from genome assembly GCA_038214855.1 of Rhodobacterales bacterium. GTDB lineage: Bacteria > Pseudomonadota > Alphaproteobacteria > Rhodobacterales > Rhodobacteraceae > Amaricoccus. Next base: position 76 of record JBBQRM010000478.1, read on the forward strand.
ATCGACGGGCTGGTGGCGCCGGGTGCTGCGGGGGTGGCGCTGGCCGAAGCCATCGCCGCCGCCGGACCCTACGGCGCCGGAGCGCCGGCGCCGCGGGTGGCGCTGGCAGGGGTGCGGGTGCTGCGTGCCCGTCCCGTCGGCGAGGGCCATCTCGCGCTCAGCCTCGGCGAGGGCACGGGCGGACCACCGCTCGAGGCCATCGCCTTTCGCGCCGGCGGCGGCCCGCTCGGCGCGCTGCTCGGGCAAACGGGGGCGCGCGTGCATGTCGCGGGCCGGCTGGAGCGCGACGACTGGGGCGGACGCAATCGCGCGAAGCTCCACGTCGAGGACGCGGCGGAGGCGGGGTGAGGCCCGCAGAAGCCGCTTGATCGCAACCGGACCGGACGCTACACACCCCCCTGCCGTGCACCCTTCGTCTATCGGTTAGGACGTCAGATTTTCAATCTGAAAAGACGGGTTCGACTCCCGTAGGGTGTACCAGCCCGCGGGAACGCGGTATGAAGACGCTGACGCCGGCCCCTTCGTCTATCGGTTAGGACATCAGATTCTCAATCTGGAAAGACGGGTTCGACTCCCGTAGGGGCTACCAGCGTCGCGATCGGCACTGGCGGCGAGGCTGGCGATGTACGAACCGGAACCCTTCCGCGAGACCCGGTCGGAAGTGCTGCACGCGCTGATCCGCGCGCATCCGCTGGGGCTGCTGATCTCCGCCGGCGCTGACGGTCCGATCGCCGATCCGGTGCCTTTCGTGCTCTATCCGGACGAGGGCCGGCTGCGCGCGCATGTCGCGCGGGCGAACGGGCACTGGCGCATGCTCGGCGAGAACCCCGCCTGTCTCGTGGTGTTCCAGGGGCCGCAGAGCTACGTCACCCCCTCGTGGTATGCGACCAAGCAGGAGACCGGCCGCGTCGTGCCCACCTGGAACTACGCGATCGTCCAGGCGCGCGGCCGGGCTCGGGTGATCCACGATCCCGCCTGGCTGCGCCGCCAGCTCGACGACCTGACGGCTGCGCAGGAGGCGCTTCTGCCGGCGCCCTGGTCGGTGGCGGACGCGCCGGAGACCTTCGTCGCCGCCCAGTTGCGCGGCATCGTGGGGATCGAGATCGACCTGGACGCGCTCGAAGGCAAGTGGAAGGTCAGCCAGAACCGGTCCGAGCCCGACCGCCGCGGCGTCGCCCGGGGGCTGCGGTCGCGCGGGCCGGAGCAGGCGGAGATGGCGCGGCTGGTTGCCGAGGGCGGCGGGGCCTGAGGCGCGGCCTTCGCGGCCTCAGGCCTTGCGGCCGGTCATTCGGTGCACCCAGCCGGGCTTCTTCTCGGGCGCGCCCGCTTCGGCCGGCTCAGGCTCCGCCGGCCCCTCGACCTGCGCCTTGAAGTTCTCGAAGAACGTGTCGGCCATCTTCTTGGCGAAGCCGTCGATCAGCCGGCTGCCGAGCTGGGCGAGCTTGCCGCCGACGCTGGCGCGCACGACGTAGGCGAGCAGCGTGCCCGGGCCGCCGTCCTCCGCCGGCTCGTCGGTCAGGCGCACGTCGGCCGCGCCCTTGGCGAAGCCCGCGGCCCCGCCCTTGCCCTCGCCCGAGATCGTGTAGCTCTCGCCCGGAACCACGTCGGTCAGCCGCACCACGCCCTTGAAGGTCGCCTTCACCGGGCCGACCTTCTGGGTCACCGTCGCCTCGAACCCCTCCTGCGCGCTGCCGGTCATCTCCGAGCAGCCGGGGATCGAGGCCTTGAGCACCTCGGGGTCGTTCAGCGCCGCCCAGACGGTGGCGCGATCGGCGTCGATCCGGCGCGAGCCCTCGAGTTCCATGCCCGTGTCCCTCCTTGCGGTTTCGCGCAAGGATAGCGGCGATCCGCCGGCGGGGCGAGCGCCGAATCGCGGCTCAGCGCAGGCCAAGCGAGGCGACGATCAGCGCCTGGACCGTCTCCTGGTTGACATAGCCGGTCACCTCGAGCCCCTGGCGGGTCTGGAACTGGCGCAGGGCGCGACGGGTGTCCCTGTCGAAGGTTCCGTCCGCCTCGCCGGTCGGATAGCCGAGCGAGGCGAGCTGGCCCTCGATCAAGGCCTTGCTGCCCTGCCCGAGGCCGAGCTGGTCCTCGGCGGTCGCGGCGGCCTCGTCGGCGCGGGCGCGCTCCGGCTCGCGGGTCAGCTCGGCCACCCGCGCCTCGGCCTGGCCGGCGAAGGCGCCCTGCGGGAAGGCCTGGAGATAGCTGCGGTAGCCGCCGATCGTGTTCTCGCCCTCGGCGCGCTCCCAGGCGGCACGGTCCTCGGACTGGGCCTGCGAGCGGGCCGTGGCCTCGAGCCGGTCGAGCTCGGCGCGGGCCTCGGCGGCATAGAGCCCGTCAGGATAGCGATCGAGGTAGGTGCGCAGGTCTGCGGCACTGCCGCCCGCGCCGGTGGTGCGCCAGAACTCGGCGTCCGCGGCCTCCTCCCGGCGCGTTGCGCGCTCGGCCTCGGCGGCGAGCTCGGCGCTGCGGGCATCGGCCTGCCCGGCGAGACGATCGAGCTGCGCGCGGTCGAGAAAGCCCGTGGTCTCGAGGTTCTGCGCGGCCTGCCATTCGCCGATGGCGCCGCGGGTGCCGGGGCCGAAGATGCCGTCGATGCCGCGGGTGGAGTAGCCGAGCACCGTCAGCTGCTGCTGGATCTCGCGGCGCTCCGCCCGGTCAAGGCTCAGTGCCGCCTCCGCGGCCTCTGCCGGACGTTCGCGCGTCTGCGTCTGCGTCTGCGGCTCCGGCCTCACCGTGACGGGCGCGGTCGGCGGCGGGGTGATGCGGATGCGCCGCGGCTCGTCGAGGGCGCCGGCGAAATGCGCGTCGGGCGAGACGAGCCCCCGGACCTTGACGTT
>JBBQRM010000479.1:0-2894 GCA_038214855.1 Rhodobacterales bacterium
ATCGAGGAGCGCCGCATGGCCGTGCTTTGCGAGACCGACTGGCTCGACGGGAACCGCCGCTTCCCCGGCGAACTGCGCCTGCCCGGCGCCGCATGCCTCCTGCGCGCCGAGACCCGCGTCGAGACCGCAGGCAAGACCCGATCCGAGACCCGCTTCTTCGTCTCCTCCCGCGCCCTGACCGCCACCCAGGCCGCCCAGGCCGTCCGCGGACACTGGGCGATCGAGAACCGCCTCCACTGGGTCCTCGACGTCACCTTCGGCGACGACCAGTCCCGCCTGCGCAAGGGACACGGCGCCCGAAAAATGGCCACCATCCGCCACTTCGCCCTCAACCTCGTCCGCACTGCCGCGGACAAGCGCTCCATCAAGTCCAGACGAAAGCTCGCAGGGTGGGCGCCGGACTATCTCCAGGCCATCCTCAGCTCACGGCCTACCTGAATTGGATTCGGAGCCCTGCCGCAGCGGCGGAGGCGGCCCGGGACGGCGAGTTGCCGGGGGCGGGGAAATGTGCCAAAGCCGAGGCGGTCCCCCCTGCGAGAGGTTTCGCGCGCATGATCGACTTCGCCGCCGCCCGCGAGGCCATGGTGGACAGCCAGGTGCGGCCTTCGGATGTGACCCGCTATCCGATCATCGAGGCAATGCGCACGGTCCCACGCGAGGATTTCGTGCCGCAGGCGATGCGCCCGGTCGCCTATCTGGGCGAGCACGTGCCCCCGGGGGGCGGAAGGGTGGTGCTCGATCCGCGGGTCTTTGCCAAGATGCTCGACGCGCTCGACGTCCAGCCCACCGATCTGGTGCTCGACGTGGGCTGCGGCCTCGGCTATTCGACGGCAGTCATCGCGTACATTGCCGAGGCGGTCGTGGCGCTCGAGGACGATCCGGACCGGGTGCGCGAGGCCGAGGCGGCGCTGGCGGGGATCGGCATCGACAACGCCGTGGTCCAGGCGGGCCCGCTCGCGGCAGGGGTACCCGAGCATGGGCCCTATGACGCGATCATGCTCCAGGGCGCGATCGAGACACTGCCCTTTGCCCTCGTGGAGCAGTTGAAGCCCGACGGCCGGATCGTGGCGATCCTGGCGCGGGGCGCCTACGGCCATGCGCGGCTGGGGCACAAGGGCGCGAACGGGGTCGGCTGGCGGCGTGTCTTCGATGCCGCAGCCCCGGTCCTGCCGGGCTTTTCGGCAACGAAAGCGTTTGAATTCTGAGCCACTCCGAGGAATACTGCCGGCACGAGCGCGGACAGCGCGCCACCGTAATCGAGCAGCCATTCCGGGAACAGCCATGACGCCGCGATCGTTGAAATCGTTCCTGCTGGCGGGGGCCTTCGCGCTCGGCGCCGGCAGCACCGCCGCCGAGACGCTGTCGGATGCGCTGGTCAAGGCGTATCAGACCAGCCCGCTGCTCGAGTCGAGCCGGGCGGGACTGCGCGCACAGGACGAGGAGGTGCCGCTGGCGCGTTCGAACCGCCGGCCGCAGCTCGACATCGGCGGCAGCACGGCACTGCAGCAGAGCACCCGGGTTCCGGGCGAGGTCTTCGACACCTATCAGGCCGCGCTGAACGCGAGCCTTCTGATCTACGACAGCGGCCAGACCGCCGCGGCGATCGAGTCGGCGCGGTATACCGTCGCCGCCGCCCGAGCAAGCCTGCTCGAGACCGAGCAGGCGGTGCTGTTCAACGCGGTCTCGGCCTATATGGACGTGCGCCGCGACCTCGAGTTCCTCAGCATCGCCCAGAGCGACGTCGGCGTGCTCGAAGAGCAGCTGCGCGCCTCCAACAACCGCTTCGAGGTGGGCGAGGTCACCCGCACCGACGTGAGCCTGACCGAGGCCCAGCTGGCCGAGAGCCGGGCGACGCTGGCGCAGGCGGTCGGCAATCTGGCGCTGTCGCGCGAGGCGTATCTGGCGGCGGTCGGCGTGCCGCCCGTCGATCTGGCTCCGCCGCCGCCGCCGCCGGAGCTGCCGGCGACGATGGAGGCGGCGCTGGCGCTGGCATTGCGGCTGAACCCGAGCATCACCCAGGCGCAATTTGCCGAGCGCGCGGCGCTGGCGGATTTCGACCGGGCGCGCGCGGCGGACGGACCGCAGGTGAACGTGACTGCGTCGCTCGGCTACGACAACACCCGGGCGCTGAACTTCAACGAGGATTTTTCCGGCGACATCGGCGTCTCGGCCGCGGTGCCGCTCTACACCGGCGGGCGCAATTCCGCGCTGGTGCGCCAGGCCCAGCACATCCTCGAGCGACGGCAGGCCGAGGTCCAGGCCGCGGGCCGCGACGTGGCCCAGCAGGTCAACAGCGCCTGGATCCAGATCCAGGTGTCGCAGGCCTCGATCGTGGCGAACCGCAGTCAGGTCGAGGCCGCGCGCATCGCCTATGAGGGTGTCGCCGAAGAGGCGCGGCTCGGCGCGCGCTCGACGATCGACGTGCTGACCGCCGACCAGGATCTGCTCCAGGCCGAGGCCGAACTGGTGCGCTCGCAGCGCGACGCCTATGTGGCGGCCTACGCCGTCCTCCAGGCAATCGGGCTCCTTACGGTCGAGCATCTCGATCTGGGGGTCGTGCCCTACGATCCGGACGTGAACTTCGTGCGCGTCGAGCGCGGACCGATGGGCGGCTACGACACCTCGGCGGTCGACCGCATCCGGGCGCGCTGGCAGAATTGATGCGGGCCGCGGAGCATCGAAGCGGCGGAGGGGCCAGCGGGTCGCAGGCGGGGGATTCGGTGTCGCACCGTGCGACATGCATCAGACCGTTGAAATCATTGAGAAATTTAACGCGTCTTTACCCGTCGTTAGGAATTTCGCCTGCCGCGACGCCGCCCGGATGCGGAGCGATCGGCGAATGAGCGGCACCGGCGACGAGGGGTCCGGACCGGCGGACGTCGCGGGCCTGCGCC
>JBBQRM010000480.1:0-2885 GCA_038214855.1 Rhodobacterales bacterium
AGATCATTCCGCTCGAAGATCGCTCTAGCCGGGCGAGACAGGCGAGCCGGGCGCGCTCCGAGCCGTCCAAGAGAAGCAAGTATCAAGGCGCGAGCGGTTCGGTGCCGCACCACTCGGCGATCATCAGCGCCATCGCGGCGGTGATCCGCTGGACCGAGGCCAGACTCACGCACTCGTCCACGCCGTGGATGTTGCGCGACACCGGCCCGTAGCAGAGCGCGGGGACGCGGTCGTAGAGCGCGTGCACGCGGGTGTCGAGATAGCCGGCGGTGGTGAAGCTCTCGAGCGGCCGACCGAAGGCGGCGCGGTGCGCCTCCCCCAGAACCCGCTCGGCCTCCGAGCCCTCCTCGAGCACGTAGCCCTCCGAGAAGAAGCCGTCGAAGCTGACGCTGGGCGGCATGTTGGCGAGGAACGGGTCGGCGCGGGCGAAATCGGCGACGGCGGCCTCGATCTCGGCGGCGGCCTCGCGTGCGGAGATGCCGGGAAAGAAGGAGATGCGGCAGTAAAGCCGGCACCATGACGGCACCGAGGAGGCCCAGTCACCGCCCTCGATGCGGCCGATGTTGAGGTTGATCGGATGGTCCTCGGCCTCGAAATGCGGCCGCCCAACGCGGCCCTCGTTCCAGAGCGCCTCGAGCGCGCGCAGGGCGCCGACCACCCGAAAGGCGGCCTCGATGGCGTTCGCGCCCGCGCCCATGTCGCGGACGTGCACCGGATGGCCGCGCACCTCCAGCGTGAACCACAGCACCCCGGTGTTGGCGCGCACCAGCTTCTCGTCCTCGGGCTCGGGGATCAGCACGGCGTCGGCGCGGTAGCCGCGCAGATGCGTCATCAGCGCGCCGTTGCCCGTGCTCTCCTCCTCGACCACCGATTGCAGATAGACCGTCGCCGCCGGCTGGAGCCCAATGCGGCGCAGCGCGTCCAGCGCAAAGAAGTTCGCGGCGTGGCCCGCCTTCATATCCGCCGCACCCCGCCCGTAGAGCCAGTCGCCGTCGATCCACGGCTCGAAGGGCGGATGGCTCCACAGATCGAGCGAGCCTGGCGGGACCACATCGACATGCGCCTGGAGCATCAGCGAGCGGCCGGTCTCGGCGCGCGGGCGGTGGATGCCGACGAGGATCGGCGCGGTGGAATGGCCGGGGGAGGTCGCGGCCCCGCCCGGATGCGCCGCGAGCGCGCCCGCGTCCATCGCGAAGCGATCGACCATGAGCCCGCGGGCGCGCATCTCGCGGAAGACGAAGTCCTGGATCGCGTGCTCCTGTCCGCGCAGCGAGGCAAAGCGCACCAGCGCCTTCGTATGTTCCACCTGCGCCGCGAATCCGTCGGCGACGGCGCGGGTGAGACGGGCGGTGAGGTTCGGGGCGAGTGCCATGGCGCGATCTCCGCATGGGCGGGCGCGGGGCGCAAGAAGCCTCTGGACAAGTTCGGCTTCGGTTGCATGATCGGCGCGGAAGGGCGCGGGCCAAGCGCCGAAGGGGGAAAGATGCTCGACACGACACCGGCCGCGACGGTGACCGCGGTGCTCGCCGATCTGGAGGAGGCGCTTTCCGCGGGCGACGCCCGGCGCGCCGCGGAGCTGTTCGAGGAGGGCGGCTTCTGGCGCGATCTGGTGAGCTTCACCTGGAACATCCGCACGATGGAGGGGCGCGGCGAGATCGAGGCGATGCTGGACGACCAGCTGGGGGCGATCCGGCCGCGGGGCTGGCGTATCGCGCCGGGCGAAGAGCCGGCGGAGACCGACGGGGTCGCCGAGGCCTGGATCGACTTCGAGACGGAGGCGGGCCGCGGCCACGGCCATATCCGCATTCGCGACGACCGCATCTGGACGCTGCTGACGACGCTGAAGGAGCTCAAGGGCTATGAGGAGCGGCGCGGGAGGGCGCGACCGAGGGGCGTCGAGCACGGCGCCGATCCCGACCGCAAGACCTGGGCCGAGGCCCGCGCCGAGGAGCGGGCGCGGCTGGGGCGCGAGACCCAGCCGCAGGTGGTGATCGTGGGCGCGGGCCAGGGCGGGATCGCGCTCGGCGCGCGGCTGCGCCAGCTCGACGTGCCGACGATCATCGTCGAACGCAACGCCCGGCCGGGCGACAGCTGGCGCAAGCGCTACAAGTCGCTCTGCCTGCATGATCCGGTCTGGTACGACCACCTGCCCTACATCCCCTTCCCCGAGACCTGGCCGGTCTTCGCGCCCAAGGACAAGATCGGCGACTGGCTGGAGATGTACGCGCAGGTCATGGAGCTCAATGTCTGGACCTCGACCAGCGCCGAGAATGCCGTCTGGGACGAGGATGCGCGCGAATGGGTGCTGCGGGTGCGCCGCGACGGCGAGGAGATCGTGCTGCGCCCGAAGGACCTGGTGCTCGCGACCGGCATGTCCGGGCGGCCGATCGTGCCGGAGGTGGAGGGGCAGGACGTCTTCCGCGGCGAGCAGCATCATTCCTCGCAGCATCCCGGCCCCGATGCCTATGCGGGCAAGCGCGTCGTGGTGATCGGGTCGAACAATTCCGCCCACGACATCTGCGCGGCGCTCTGGGAAGTCGGCGCGGACGTGACGATGGTCCAGCGGTCCTCGACGCATGTGGTGCGGTCGGACCAGCTGATGAAGCACGGGCTGGGGCCGCTCTACTCCGAGGAGGCGGTGGCGCGCGGCATCACCACCGACAAGGCCGACCTCATCTCGGCCTCGGTGCCCTATGCGTTGCTCGCGGACATGCAGAAGCCGATCTATGCGCGCATCCGCGAGGAGGACGCGGAATTCTACGCGGGGCTGGAGAAGGCGGGGTTCCTGCACGACTGGGGGGACGACGAGAGCGGGCTCACGATGAAATACCTGCGGCGGGGTTCGGGGTATTACATCGACGTGGGGGCGAGCCAGCTGGTCATCG
>JBBQRM010000481.1:0-2876 GCA_038214855.1 Rhodobacterales bacterium
CCTCGCCGATTCGCTCGGCAAGGACGCCAAACTCGTCATCCAGGGCGAGGATACCGAGATCGACACGACCGTGATCGAAGAGCTCGGCGAGCCGCTGATGCACATGATCCGCAACGCGATGGACCACGGGCTCGAGACGCCCGAGGAGCGGCGCGAGGCTGGCAAGCCCGCCACGGGCACGTTGACGCTTTCGGCCGAGCAGCGCGGCGGGCGGGTGCGCATCGTGCTCGCCGACGACGGGCGTGGCATCAACCGCGGCGCCGTTCTCGCCAAGGCGCGCGACAAGGGGCTGGTGGGTGCCGACGAGGCGCTGGACGACGCCGCGATCGAGGCCCTGATCTTCCACCCGGGCTTCTCGACCGCGGCCAAGGTTTCGTCGGTCTCTGGGCGCGGCGTCGGCATGGACGTGGTGCTGCGCAAGATCCAGGCGCTCGGCGGGCGTTGCGTGGTCGCCGGGCGTCCGGGCGAGGGCACGACCTTCACCATCACCTTGCCGCTGACGCTCGCGGTGATGGACGGGATGGCGGTCCGGGTCGGCGACCAGCAGTTCATCCTGCCGGTCTCGAGCCTCGTGGAGGCGATCACCGTCGATCCCGCGTGCGTGGCCGAGAAGCCCGACCGCACCCGCATCCTGAAGCTGCGCGAGGAGCTGCTTCCGCTCCTGTCGCTGCGCAGCGCGCTGTCGCTGCCCGAGGCCGAGGCGGGGCCGGCGACGGCGGTGGTGGTCGATACCGAGACCGACGGGCTGGTGGTGGTGACGATCGACGAGCTGCTCGGCCAGCGCCAGATCGTGCTCAAGAGCCTCGAGGAGAACGTCGGCCGCATCGAGGGCGTCGGCGGCGCGACGGTGATGGGCGATGGACAGGTGGCTCTGGTGCTCGACGTGCCGGCGCTGTTCGGGCTGGGGGGCCTTGCGCCCGCAGATCATGAGAGGATGCACTGATGCAGACCGCGGCTTCCACCGACGCGCCCGAGGCGCCCGTCGCAGCCACCAAGGCGCGGGCGGGCGAGAGCCGGCAGTTCGTGACCTTCACGGTCGAGGGCCAGAGCTACGGCATCGCCATCGCCGCGGTGCGCGAGATCATCTGCTGGACGCATGTGACGCCCCTGCCGAACCAGCCGGCCTTCACCCGTGGCGTGCTGAACCTGCGCGGCACCGTCGTGCCGGTCCACGACCTGCGCACGCGGCTGTCGGGCGGGCGCACCGAGGCGACCGAGACGCATGTGATCGTCATCGTCTATCTCGGGACCCAGACGCTCGGCATCCTCGTCGATGCGGTCTCCGACATCCTGACCGTGGCGCCCGAGGACATGAAGGTGCCGCCGCAGGGAGTTGAATCCTTCGCGAGTGCCGCACTTGTCAGCACGGAGGGCAACCGGCTCCTGACCATCCTCAACCTCGCGGCGCTCTTCGGCACCCATCCGGCGCCCCAGGCCTGAGCATGGGACTGCGCGCGCTCTCCCCGGTCGCGGACACGGCGGCACCCGACCGCCCGGCCGTCCTCGAGTATCCGATGACCACGGAGGATCTGCGGCGCATCACCGCGCGCGCGCAGACGGTGCTCGGCCATTCGCTCGGCGAGCGGAAGCGGCAAATGGTGTATTCGCGGCTGTCGCGGCGGCTGCGCGCGCTTGGGATCGGGAGCTTCGGGGCGTATCTCGACCTGCTCGACGCGGCCGAGGGCGAGACCGAGCGCGAGCGTTTTGCGAATGCGCTGACCACCAACCTCACCGCCTTCTTCCGCGAGACGCACCATTTCGCGCATTTCGAGCGCGAGGTGGTGCGGCGGAATCCGGTGACCGCCGGTCGGCTCAGGGTCTGGTCCGCGGGCTGCTCGACCGGCGAGGAGGCCTATGGGATCGCGATGATCGTCCACGCCCAGGCCGCGGCGCTTGCCGCGCGCGAGCCGCGGATCCTCGCGACCGACCTCGACACCGAGGTGCTGGAGACGGCGCGGCGCGGCCTCTACCTCACCGATCGGCTCCGCGGGCTGCCCGACCGCTTCCGCACGCAGCGCTTCCTCGACGAGGGGCCGCAGGGCGCGCTGATCCGCGACGAAGTGCAGAGGCTGGTGGCGTTCCGCGCGCTCAACCTGATCGAGCCCTGGCCGTTCCGCGAGAAGTTCGAGTTCATCTTCTGCCGCAACGTGCTGATCTACTTTCCCGCCGAGATCAAGGCGCGGATGATCGATCGCTTCGCCGAGGCGCTGCGGCCGGACGGATTTCTGTATCTGGGTCATTCGGAATCGCTGCACGGGGCGCATCCCCGGCTCGCCGCGGAGGGCCAGACCATCTACCGGAGGATCGGCCGATGACCGAACGCATCCAGACCATCCGCGTCGCTGTCGTCGACGACAGCGCGCTGATGCGCAAGCTGATCACCGCAGCACTGGTCGGCGCGCCGGACATCGAGGTGGTGGGTGCCGCGCGCGACGCCTTCGAGGCGCGCGAGCTGATCCGCGCCGGCGATCCCGACGTGGTGACGCTCGACGTGGCGATGCCCGGGATGAGCGGCATCGACTTCCTGCGCAAGATCATGGAGCTGCGCCCGACCCCGGTGATCATGGTCTCGAACCTCACCGCCGAGGGCGCGGAGACGAGCGTGAGCGCGCTCCAGCTCGGCGCGATCGACGTGATCCAGAAACCGCAGGGCCAGGACGGGATCGCGAAGTTCGGGGCGCTGCTGCAGGACAAGGTGCGGCTGGCGGCGGCGGCGAAATCGACGCTGGCCCGCCGCGCGGCCGAGACGCCGGCGGCGGCGCGCCCCGCCCCGACCGCCCTGCGGCCGGACCGGCCTGCGCGTCGATGGCGCGGCTGGCGCGCGCACTAGCTTCGCCTCCCCGCTCCGCCCGTTGGCGGCGCCGCCTTTCGACGAC
>JBBQRM010000482.1:0-2871 GCA_038214855.1 Rhodobacterales bacterium
ATCGACGCGATCATGCGCGGCTTCGCCAAGCCGGGCCGCGGGCCGGTCCCCTCGACGGGGGGTGCGAACTACACCGACGACGTGCCGGTCTACGACTACGACCTCGACAAGGCGCGCGCGCTGCTCGACGAGGCGGGCTACACGCCGGATGCGGACGGCGTGCGCCTCAGGCTGCGGCACCGGCCGGCGCCCTGGGGCGAGTACACCCAGCTCTGGGCGGAATACTTCGCCCAGGCGATGGCCGAGATCGGCATCGAGGTCGAGATCGTCACCAACGACGCGCCGGGGTTCCTGAACGGCGTCTACCGCGACCACGACTTCGACACCGCGAACGGCTGGCACCAGTTCCGATCCGACCCCGCGGTCTCGACCACGGTCTGGCTGCGCTCGGGCGCGCCGGTCGGCACGCCGTGGTCGAACCAGTTCGGGTATCAGTCCGACGAGATGGACGCGATGATCGACGCGGCTGCCCAGGAGGTGGACCCGGAGAAGCGCGCCGAGATCTATCACGACATCCAGCGCCTCGCGGTCGAGGACCTGCCGGTGATCTTCGCCATCGAGCATCCGTTCATCTCGGTGACCAACAAGAAGCTCAAGAACCACCACAACACACCGCGCTGGAACTCGTCGTCCTGGTACGACCTCTGGCTCGACGAATGAGACCCGGCGCATGGGGCTCCTCCTCTATGCGCTGAGGCGGCTCCTCCAGGCGGTGCCGGTGATCGTGCTGATCATGGTCGGCATGTTCCTCCTGCTCAAGCTCGCGCCGGGCGACACGGTGGACGCGCTCGTCGGCGACATGGGCGGGGCGGATGCGCAGTTCATCGCGCGGCTGCGCGCCGAATACGGGCTCGACCAGCCGGTCTGGGTCCAGCTCGGCAGCTACATGGCGAAGCTCGCGGTCTTCGACTTCGGCTGGTCCTTCGTCTACGAGCAGCCGGTGCGGGTGGTGCTGCTCGACCGGCTAGGGGTGACGCTGATGCTGATGGGGGCCTCGCTCTTCTTCGCCTTCACCATCGGCGGCGCGCTCGGCGCCATCGCCGCGCGGCGGGCCTATTCCGCCACCGACAACGTGATCTCGACGCTGGGCCTCGTCTTTTACGCGACGCCGAGCTTCTTTCTGGGGCTGATGATGATCGTGGTCTTCTCGGTCAAGCTCGGCTGGCTGCCGGTGGGCGGCATCCAGACCATCGCCGCCTTCTACGAGGGCTGGGACCGGGTGCGCGACGTGGCCCTGCATCTGGTCATGCCGGTAACGGCGCTGTCGCTGATCTATCTAGCACTCTACCTGCGGCTGATGCGGGCGAGCGTGCTCGAGGTGGCCGAGCTCGACTATGTGCGCACCGCGCGGGCCAAGGGCGCGGGGGAGGCGCGGCTGATGACCCATCACATCATGCGCAACGCGCTCCTGCCGGTGGTGACGCTGCTGGGGCTCCAGGTCTCGACGCTGCTCGGGGGCTCGGTGGTGGTCGAGACGATCTTCACCCTGCCGGGGCTGGGGCAGCTCGCCTACCAGTCGGTGATCCAGCGCGACATGAACACGCTGATGGGCATCATCTTCCTGTGCGCCATCGTCGTGGTGGTGGTGAACTTCCTCACCGACCTCGTCTACGCGCGGCTCGACTCGCGCATCGAGCTCAGGTGAGCCTGGCCGACCCCTCCGCGCCGCCCGCACCGCAGCCCCCGCGTATCGTCACCTTCTGGCGGCGCTACCGGCGCAACCGGGCGGCGGTGCTGGGGCTCGTGCTGCTCGGGGGCGTGATCGCGCTCGCGCTGACCGCGGGGCTGGTGGAGCCGGGCGACCCGCTCAGGCGGGCCGGGCCGCCGCTCACTTGGCCGTTCCAGGACTGGGAGACGCCGCTCGGCACCGACCAGTTGGGGCGCGACATCCTCGCCGGCATCTTCTACGGCGCGCGGATCTCGCTGATGATCGGCGTGGTGGCGACGCTGATCTCGATGGCGATCGGGGTCGCGATCGGCGCGGTGGCGGGCTTCTTCGGCGGCTGGGTGGACGACCTTCTGATGCGCGTGACCGAGGCGTTCCAGACGGTGCCGAGCTTCGTGCTGCTGCTGGCACTGGTGGCGATCCTCGGCTCGTCGATCGAGATGATCGTGCTCGCCATCGGCATCGTCTCGTGGACCACGCCGGCACGCCTGACGCGGGCCGAGTTCATGTCGCTGCGCGGCCGCGAGTTCGTCGATGCCGCGCGCAACCTCGGGGTGGGCAATGCGCAGCTCATCTTCCGCGAGATCCTGCCCAACGCCCTGCCGCCGGTGATCGTCTATGCCTCGGTGGTGATGGCGGTGGCGATCCTGCTGGAGAGCGCGCTCGCCTTCCTCGGCCTCGGCGATCCGAACTACGCGAGCTGGGGCAACATGATCGGGCAGGGGCGCAACGTTCTGCGCACCGCCTGGTACTGCGCGGCGATCCCCGGCCTCGCGATCCTGCTGACCGTGCTGTCGTTCAGCCTGCTCGGCGAGGGGCTGAACGAGGCGCTGAACCCGCGGCAGAAGCAGGGATGACCGATGCCCCGGTGCTTCAGATCGAGGGCCTGCGGGTGGCGCTGCCCGAGGGCTCCGACCGGCCGTTCGCGCTCGAGGGGCTGGACCTCCACGTGCGCGCCGGCGAGATCCTCTGCCTCGTCGGCGAGAGCGGGTCGGGCAAGAGCCTCGCCGCGGGCGCCATCATGCGCCTGCTGCCCGAGCCGCAGGTGCGCATGACGAAGGGGCGCATCCGCTTCGACGGCCGCGACCTCGGCGGGCTCGCCGAGCGCGAGATGCGCGCGCTCAGGGGCGACCGGATGGCGATGATCTTCCAGGAGCCGATGACCGCGCTCAACCCGCAGAAGAAGGTCGGCTGGCAGATCGAGG
>JBBQRM010000483.1:0-2855 GCA_038214855.1 Rhodobacterales bacterium
AGACGAGGGTCGGGTCCGGTGCGGCCGGGGTCACATTCGCGACCAAGGCAGTGCGGGGCGATGGTTGCCCACTGGGCGTCGGTCAGAGCGGTGCGGATCAAGCTTGCCTCCCATGTTTGCAACCTTGAATCAGTCAGCGAGAGATTTTGGAATCCTCAAACTTCAACACGCCCTAGCTCGGTGATGCGGTCGGACACGGGGGTGAGAGACCTCGGGGCTGCGGGGATTCGCCGCCGAGCTTAGCATCGACAGCCCGCGCGGCGAGGGCTAAGGAGCGGCATGCAAGCACGCGACAAGCGGCCGGTGCCGGAGTTCGAGGAACGGAAGCTGCGCGACGCGCTGGGCCGCTTCGCGACCGGGGTGACGGTTGTGACCACGATGACCGCGGACGGGCCGCTCGGCATCACCGCGAACAGCTTCGCCAGCGTCTCGCTCGACCCGCCTCTGGTGCTGTGGTCGCCGGCGCGCAAGTCGGCGCGGTTCCCGGCCTTCGAGGCGGCGCAGCATTTTGCCATCCATGTGCTCAGCCGCGGCCAGCAGGCGCTGGCGGAGCGCTTCGCGCGCGCGGGCGACGCCTTCGCCGGGCTCGCGTTCGCGCGCGGTCTGGGCGATGCGCCGCTGATCGCCGGCTGTGCTGCGCGCTTCGAGTGCCGCCACGCCGCCGGGCACGACGGCGGCGATCACCTGATCGTCGTGGGCGAAGTGCTGCGGCTCGAGGAGGCCGACCTGCCGCCGCTGGTCTACTACCGCGGCGGCTACGGCGAGGTGGCGGCCGGGTGAGCTTGTCCCCGCGGGGCGGCCTGGGCTAGGAGGGCGCGCAGTCGCTTCGGAACGGACCATGCCCAAGGACAAGCCCGCCAAGCCCCGCCGCCCGCGCGCCGAGACGCCGCGCGGCTTTCGCGACACCTTCGGGGCGGAGGTGCGCGCGCGTGCCGAGATGCTGGCCCGGATCACCGAGGTCTATCACCGCTACGGGTTCGATCCGCTGGAGACGGGCGCGGTCGAGACGCTCGAGGCGCTGGGCAAGTTCCTGCCCGACGTGGACCGGCCGAACGACGGGGTCTTCGCCTGGCGGAGCGAGGACGAGGGGTGGCTGGCGCTGCGTTACGACCTGACCGCGCCGCTCGCGCGCGTCTACGCCCAGCACCGCAACGACCTGCCGACCCTCTACCGCCGCTATGCCGTGGGCCCGGTCTGGCGCGACGAGAAGCCGGGGCCGGGGCGGTTCCGGCAGTTCACGCAGTGCGATGCCGATACCGTCGGGGCGGCGAGCGTTGCGGCGGATGCGGAGATCTGCGCGATGACCGCGGATGCGCTGGAGGCGGCGGGGATCGCGCGGGGCGATTGCGTCCTGCGGATCAACAATCGCAAGGTGCTGAACGGGGTGATGGAGGCGGCGGGGCTCCTCGACCCGGACGACGCGGAGGCACACGCCGGGCGGAGAGGCATCGTGCTGCGCGCCATCGACAAGCTCGACCGGCTGGGGGCGGAGGGCGTCCGCGCGCTGCTCGGCGAGGGGCGGCGCGACGAGAGCGGCGACGTCACCGAAGGCGCGAAGCTTGGCGCGGACCAGGCGGAGCTGATCCTCGGCTTCACCACAGCGCGCGCCGAGACAGGGGCCGCCACCTGCGCGCGGCTGCGCGAATTGGCAGGCGCCTCCGGCGGCGGCCGCGAGGGTGTGGACGAGCTCGAGACCATCGCAGGCATGCTGGAGGCGCAGGGATATGGGCCGGACCGGGTGGTGATCGACCCATCGGTGGTGCGGGGGCTGGGGTATTACACCGGGCCGGTTTATGAGGCGGAGCTCACGTTTCAGGTGAAGGACGCGAAGGGGCGGGTGCGCCAGTTCGGCTCCGTGGCCGGCGGCGGGCGCTACGATGATCTGGTCAAGCGTTTCACCGGACAGGCGGTGCCGGCGACCGGCGTCTCCATCGGCGTGGACCGGCTGCTCGCGGCGCTGGCCGAGAGCGGGCAAGCGCGGGTTTCCGAGCCGGGGCCGGTGGTGGTGACGGTGATGGACCGTGCGCGGATGGCCGACTACCAAGCGATGGCCGCCGAACTGCGCGCCGCGGGGTTGCGGGCGGAGGTGTTTCTCGGCGCCGGCAACATGGGGCGCCAGCTGAAGTACGCCGACCAGCGCAGCGCGCCGGTCGCGGTGATCGCGGGCGAGGACGAGCGCGCCCGCGGCGTGGTCCAGCTCAAGGACCTGGCACTCGGAGCCCGGCTCGCGGCGGAGATCGAGACGCATGCGGACTGGCGCGCCCAGCCGGCGCAGCTCGAAGTGGCGCGGGCCGATCTGGTGGCGCAAGTGCGCACTATGCTCGGCCGGGCGGGCTGAGGCATGGTCGCCGACCGGGCCTATCTGCGGCGGGCCCGCGCCGGGGTGGGCCTCGCGCGGCTGGAGGCGGAGGTCGCGCGGGTGATGGCGGTCTTCGCCGCGGCGGGGGCCGAGCGGGTGGAGCCCGCGGCGCTGCAGCCCGCCGAGGTGTTGCTCGACCTCTACGGCGAGGACATCCGGGCGCGCGCCTTCGTCACGAGCGACGACGGCGCCGAGCTGATGCTGCGTCCCGACTTCACCGTGCCGATCGTGCGGCTGCATCTCGACGGGGCGAAGGGGCCCGCGCGCTACGCCTATTGCGGACCGGTCTGGCGGCGCCAGGAGGCGGGCACGGCGCGGCCGCGGGAGTATCTGCAGGCGGGGATCGAGGTCTTCGATGCCGAGGGCGCCGATCCGGCGGCGACCGACGCGGCGGTGCTGGCTGCGATCCGCGGCGCGCTCGGCGAGGCGCCGGTCGAGATCGTCACCGGCGACATGGGGCTGGTGCTGGCGGCGGTCGAGGCGCTCGACACTTCGC
>JBBQRM010000484.1:0-2852 GCA_038214855.1 Rhodobacterales bacterium
CGGGCGCGATACCGGTGACGGTCTCGGCTCCCGCCAGAACGGCCAGAAGGCACAGCAGCAGCACTTCCGGCAGCGGATACATCACCTTGGCGCGCTGCCGCGGATCCGGCAAATCCTCGAAATAGCGCAGAAAAACAACGGACTCCGCAACCGCCTCGCAACCACACGACTCCAAACCCATCGACACCGTCCTCCTCAGACCAAGAGGACTTCGACAGATTCATCACTTCAGCAGCTTGTCACCAATTTATTCACCCGATTGCCCTGCTCACCCGACGAAATCTTCCCGCGCCACCCCCTGCAGCGCCAGCACCGCCGTCAGATCCGAATGCTCCAGCCGAAACCCCGCCGCCGCCGCCACCGCCGGCTTCGCCCGCCAGGCGATCCCCATCCCCGCGATCCCCAGCATCGCCAGATCGTTCGCCCCGTCCCCGATGGCCACCGCCTCGCCCGGTCCGTGCGCAGCCGCCGCAGCGAGATCCTCCAGCGCCGCCCGCTTGGCGTCGCGGCCGAGGACCGGCCCCTCGATCTCGCCGGTCAGCCGCCCGCCCGCCACGCCGAGCTGGTTGGCCCGGAACGCCACGAAGCCGCATTCCGCGGCCACGCGCTCCGCGAAGAAGGTGAAGCCGCCCGAGACCAGCGCCGTGCCCGCGCCGCGCGCGGCCATCGTGCGCACCAGCACCCGCGCGCCGGGATTGAGCCGCACCCGCTCATCGTAGCATTCCTGGAGCACGCTCTCGGGCAGCCCGCGCAGCAGCGCCACCCGCGCCCGCAGCGCCGCCTCGAAGTCGAGCCTGCCTTCCATCGCCGCCTCGGTGATCGCCGCCACCTGCGGCTTCACCCCGGCATAGGCGGCCAGTTCGTCAATGCATTCGCCGGCGACGATCGTCCTGTCCATGTCGGCGACGAGGCGCCGCTTCTCGCGCCGACCGGCGGGTACGAGATTGACATCCACGCCCGCTACGAGGGTGCGCAGATCGAAGCCGGGCGGCGCCGGCGCGGGGAGCACGAGCTCGACCGCATCCCGCCCGAGCCAACGGGGCGGACCCGCGGCGAGCGCGTCGCGGGCCGCCTCCACCGCCGCGGGCGGGACCCCCGCGGCGGCGGTAAAGACGAGAATCTGCGGCAGGGCTCAGCCGGCGGCGCGCTGCGCCTGGCGCCGCTGGTCGAGCTCCTGGGCAACGAGAAAGGCGAGCTCCAGCGCTTGGGACGCGTTCAGCCGCGGATCGCAGGCAGTGTGGTAGCGGTCGGCGAGGTTCGCATCCGCGACCGCGCGCACACCCCCGGTGCATTCCGTCACATCCTTGCCGGTCATCTCGAAATGCACGCCGCCGGGATACGTGCCCTCGGCAGCGTGGATCGCGAAGAACTCGCGCACCTCGCGCAGCACCCGCTCGAAGGGCCGGGTCTTGTAGCCGCTCTCGGACTTGATGGTGTTGCCGTGCATCGGATCGCAGGACCAGACCACGCGCGCGCCCTCCCGGGAGACGGCGCGGATCAGCCGCGGCAGGTGCTCGGCGACGGCGCCAGCGCCGAAACGGGCGATCAGCGTCAGCCGCCCGGCCTCGTTCTTGGGGTTCAGCCGCTCGACCAGGCGCAAAAGGTCGCTCTCGGTCAGCGTCGGACCGCATTTCAGCCCGATCGGGTTCTGCACCCCGCGGCAGAACTCGACATGCGCGCCATCGGGCTGGCGCGTGCGGTCGCCGATCCAGAGCATGTGGCCCGAGCCCGCCACCGGAAGGCCGGTGGTCGAGTCGACCCGCGCCAGGGCCTCCTCGTATTCCAGCAGCAGCGCCTCGTGTGAGGTGTAGAAGTCCACCCGGTGCAGCGTGTCGGAATTGTCGGCGTTCACGCCGGCGGCCTGCACGAAGTCGAGCGCGTCGGAGATGCGGTTCGCGAGCTGATGATAGGCCTCGTAGCCCTTGGCGCCGGCGGTGAAGTCGAGGGTCCAGGAATGCACCCGGTTGATGTCGGCAAATCCGCCCTGGCTGAAGGCGCGCAGGAGGTTCAGTGACGCCGCCGCCTGGGTGTAGGCCTGCAGCATCCGGTCCGGATCCGGCACGCGCGCCGCGGGCGTGAAGGCGAAGTCGTTAACGATGTCGCCGCGATAGGACGGCAGCTCGACGCCGTCCTGGACCTCGGTTGGAGCGGAGCGAGGCTTGGCGAACTGGCCGGCCATCCGGCCGATCTTGACCACCGGGCACTTGGCGCCGAAGGTCAGCACCACCGCCATCTGCAGCATGACCTTGAAGGTGTCGCGGATGTTGTCGGCGGAGAACTCGGCGAAGCTCTCGGCACAATCGCCGCCCTGGAGCAGGAACGCACGACCCTCGGCCACCTCGGCGAGCTGGGCCCTGAGGCGGCGCGCCTCGCCGGCGAAGACCAGCGGCGGATAGGAGGCGAGCCTTGCCTCGACCGCGCGCAGCCGGTCCGCGTCGGGATAATCCGGCATCTGCACCCGCGGCTTCGCGCGCCAGTCGGATCTGGTCCAGTCTGCGGCCATCTGATCGCTCCCCTCGCAATGATCTGGCGGACCGAATGTCTATAGGCGAGCGGAGGTGTCTTTACCATCCCTCGCAAGGGGAGCGCAGGGCTCCGAACTCAAATGACTAGGGCGTGTTGAAGTTTGAGGATTCCCAAATCACTCGCTGACTGATTCAAGGTTGCAAACATGGGAGGCAAGCTTGATCCGCACCGCTCTGACCGACGCTCAGTGGGCAACCATCGCCCCGCACTGCCTTGGTCGCGAATGTGACCCCGGCCGCACCGGACCGACCCTCGTCTGTTCGTTGAGGCGGTGCTGTGGATTGCACGCACGGGCTGCCCCTGACGTGATCTGCCCGAGGGCTTCG
>JBBQRM010000485.1:0-2834 GCA_038214855.1 Rhodobacterales bacterium
TCATCGCCGAGTCTTCGCGACGACGTGCCGAACATGACCGCAGACAGGAACAGCGTCGGCGCGCCGAGATCGCGGTTTCGATGGACGAGGCTCGCGCGGTCGAGCTGGGCGGGCGGATCCGGATGTCGATCGCCGCCGAGACCGCGGCCGAAGCGGCATGAGCGGCCGCAGGTTGACCGCGCTCCTCCTCGGCGCCGTCGCGGTCTTCGCCGCGGCGCTGGTGTGGTTCCAGTACTTCGCCTTCTACGAGCGCACCGACGGGCTCGCCCGCCTGCCGGTCGAGGGGCTCGCGGTGCCGGTCGCGGGCTGGCGCGGCATCGACGCCGGCTCCTCGCCGCTGAAGCTGCGCGGCTGCTTCACGCTCGACCCGGGCGCGCTCGCGGGCCTGCCGGCGGCGGAGACGCCGACGCCGCTCACGCCGCCGCCGTGGTTCCGCTGCTTCGACGCGGGCGCGCTAACGCGCGATCTCGCCGCCGGAGAGGCGCGCGCGGTGATGCTGGCGCAGGACCGGCCCTCGGGCTTCGACACGCTCGCCGCGGTCTATCCGGACGGACGCGGCTACGTCTGGCGCCAGCTCAACGACCGATACGCGGACTGACCATGCCCGACCTGCTCATCGAGCTCTTCTCCGAGGAGATGCCCGCGCGTCTCCAGCCCCGCGCGGCGACCGATCTGCGCGCCCGCGTCACCGAGGGGCTGGTCGCGGCCGGGCTCACCTATGCCGGCGCCGCCGCCTTCGCCGGGCCGCGGCGCCTGACGCTGGCGGTGGCGGGGCTGTCGGCGCAGTCCGCGCCGCAGCGCGACGAGCGGCGCGGGCCCAAGGTCGGCGCGCCCGAGGCGGCACTGGCGGGCTTCGAGCGCGCGACCGGCGTCACGCGAGACCGGCTGGAGGTCCGGGCCGAGAAGAAGGGCGAGGTCTATTTCGCCGTCGTCACCCGCCCCGGTCGCCCGGCCGCCGAGATCGTGGCAGAGGTGCTGGAGGCCGTGATCCGCGGCTTTCCCTGGCCAGTCTCGATGCGCTGGGGGGAGGGAAGCCTGCGCTGGGTGCGGCCGCTGCGCGCGATCCTGTGCATCCTTACCGACGAGGCCGGCGCCGAGGTGGTGCCGCTGGACGTGGACGGGATCGTAGCGGGGGATACCACCCGCGGCCACCGCTTCATGGCCCCCGCGCCCTTCGCGGTGACTTCGTTCGAGGACTACGCCGCGAAGCTGCGCCGCGCCTTCGTCGAGATCGACGCCGAGGTCCGCGCCGAGCGGATCCGCAACGATGCGACCCAGATGGCCTTCGCCCAGGGGCTCGAGGTGGTGCCGGACGAGGCGCTCGTCGCCGAGATCGCGGGGATGGTGGAATGGCCGGTGGTGCATCTGGGTCGGATCGAGGCGCGGTTCCTCGACCTGCCGCCGGAGGTTCTGCGCGTCTCGATGCGCACCCACCAGAAGTTCCTGGCGCTGCGGGCGCCGGGGTCGGGGCGGATCGAGGGTTATGTCGTCGTCGCTGACCGCGAGACCGCCGACGGGGGGGCTCTGATCCGGGCCGGCAACGCCCGAGTGTTGGCGGCGCGGCTGGCGGACGCGGCGTTCTTCTGGGAGAACGATCTGCGCACGCCGCTGGAGGCGATGGCCGCGAAGCTCGGGAGCGTCACCTTCCACAACAAGCTCGGCTCCCAGGCCGACCGGATCGAGCGCATCGCGATGCTCGCGCGTGATATTGCGCCCCTCGTCGGGGCCGATCCCGATCTCGCGGAGCGCGCCGCACGGCTCGCCAAGGCCGACCTCGTGAGTGCGATGGTCCAGGAACTCCCTGAACTTCAAGGAGTTATGGGGCGTTACTACGCCTTGGCTGCCGGCGAGGACCCCGCGGTCGCCGCCGCCGCCGAGGAGCATTATCGTCCCCTCGGACCCTCCGATGTCGTGCCCACCGCGCCGGTGCCGGTCGCGGTGGCGCTGGCGGACAAGATCGACATGCTGACGGGCTTCTGGGCGATCGACGAGAAGCCGACGGGGAGCCGGGACCCGTTTGCGCTGAGACGGGCTGCGCTGGGGGTGGTGCGGCTGGTGCTGGAGAACGGCATCCGTCTGGAGCTGCTGCACCTTATAAGGCGGCATCTGCCTCGCATTCTTCTGGAGGAGCAGGTGCGCGAGCGCATTTGCCGATTGGCAGATGACATCGCTTCTCTCAAGCAGAACGCCGCGGATCATCCCAGCGTCGAAACCCTACTCGGAATTAGCGCGCGCGACTATGCGGAGCAAATTCGGGCGAGGCGTGCTGAATTAGGGGAAGCGGAAAAGATCCTAGACCGGATTGAGAAACAAAAGCAGGAAGTACCTCCCGAACTACTCGCCTTCCTCCACGACCGCCTCAAGGTCTACCTCCGCGATCAGGGCATCCGGCACGACGTGATCGACGCCTGTCTGCCGCTGCCGGGCAACGACGATCTGGTGCTGCTCGTCGCGCGGGTGGGGGCGTTGCAGGACCTTTTTGGCACCGAGGATGGGGCGAACCTGCTCGCGGGGTTCAGGCGGGCAAGCAACATCCTGGAGATCGAGGAGAAGCGGGACGGGGTGGAGTATTCGCTCGACCCCGAGCCGGGGCTGGCGCAGAGCGAGGCGGAGCGGGGGCTGTTCGCGGCGCTCGATACGGCGGAGGCGGCGTTGGGGCCGGCGCTGGAGGCGGAAGACTTCGCCGCAGCGATGACGGCGCTGGCGCGGCTGCGCGCGCCCATCGACGCGTTCTTCGAGACCACCACCGTCAACGCCGAACAGTCGATGGTCCGGCGCAACCGGCTGTGCCTGCTCAATCGCATCCGGGCGGTGATGACGCGGGTGGCGGATTT
>JBBQRM010000486.1:0-2829 GCA_038214855.1 Rhodobacterales bacterium
GTGGTCAGCGCCGCGGTCGTCGCCTCGTCTGCCCAGACAGGCAGCCGTGCGCCGCGGTTGAAGCTGATCATCCGCAGATCGTCGATCCCGTGGACATGATCGGCGTGGGCATGGGTGTAGGCAACGCCGTCGAGCAGGCCCACGCCCGCATCGAGCAATTGCGCGCGCAGGTCGGGCGAGGTGTCGATCAGCACCCGCGTCGCCGCGTCGCCCTCGATCCGCTCGACGAGAAGCGAGCAGCGTCTGCGGTGGTTGCGCGAATCGTTCGGGTCGCACGCGCCCCACTGGCCGCCGAGCCGCGGCACGCCGCCCGACGAGCCGCAGCCGAGGATCGTCGCGCGCATCCGCGCCATCAGGCGGGGCTCCAGGCCGCGGCCTTGGCGAAGAGGCGGTCGAAGTTGGCAGAGGTTCGGGCCGCGAATTCCTCCGGTTCGAGGTCCCAGATCGCCGCTGCCGCGTGGGCGGTGTCGGCGACGAAGGCCGGCTCGTTGCGCTTGCCGCGATGCGGCTGGGGCGCGAGATAGGGGCTGTCGGTCTCGACGAGGATGCGCTCGACGGGGCTCGCGGCGAAGACCGCACGCAAGTCGCGCGCGTTGCGGAAGGTGGCGATCCCCGAGACCGAGAGGTAGAAGCCGAGCGAGAGCGCTGTCTCGGCGAGCGCGGCCGAGCCGGTGAAGCAGTGCATAACGCAGGCGAACGCCCCCGCGGCGTGCTCCTCGGCGAGGATGCGCGCGATGGCAGCGTCGGCGTCGCGGGCGTGGACGATCAGCGGCAGGCCGGTCCGGCGCGCCGCCTCGATGTGCACCCGAAGGCTTGCGGCCTGGGCGTCTGCCGTTTCGGCGGTGTAGTGGTAGTCCAGCCCGGTCTCGCCGATGCCGACCATCTTGGGATGGCGCGCCAGCGCCTCGAGATCGGCCACCGCCACCGGCGGCTCTTCGGTCACGTGCATCGGATGCGCGCCGGCGGCGAAGAACACGCCCGCATGCGCCTCGGCGATGGCGCGGACCCGCGGCGCCTCGCGCAACCGGGTGCAGATCGTGACCATGCGCATGACACCCGCGGCGGCGGCGCGGGCGACGATGGCGTCGGTTTCGCCCTCGAAATCGGGGAAGTCGAGATGGCAGTGGCTGTCGACGAGGGCGGGCAGGGGCATGGGGCGGCTCGGGGCGCGAAAAGGGCTGGGCCGCCGCGGCGGTCGGGTCTGACGGTTGCGGGCGCGGAGGGTTCAGGCGGCCTGCGCGTGCGCCTGCGCCGCGGCCGCGTCGATCTGCAGGAACGTATCGAGGATCACCTGCGCGGGGTCAAGATGCACGGCGCGGGCATGGGCGACCCTGGCCTCGAGCCCGGCTGCAAGCTCCGCCCAGAGCCGCGCCTGCGCCGGCGTGCGCCCGAGCCGCGCGAAGGCCGCGGCCTCCGGAGGCGTCGCGGGGGGCAGCGCCCGGCCGGCGCCGGAGAGCGCCAGCCGCGAGAGCGCCAGCGCCGTCAGCGTCACGGTCGCGTCGTAGCGCGCCTCGGCACCGCGGCCTGCGCAGGCCTCGGCGAGCGCGATGGCGCGGCGACGGTCGATCGGAGGGGCTGCGCCGATGAGTGCCGCGATCTCGGCGTAGAGCGCGAGCCCGTTCGCCGCGACGAGTTCTACGGCGCGGCCGACCGATCCGCCTGCCAGCGACGCAAGCGCCTGCGCGTCCTCCCCCGCGTCAATGCCCGCGGCCTGGAGCGCCCGACCCAGCGCCTCCGGCCCCAGCGGTGCGCAGGCCAGCGTCGCGCAGCGCGAGCGCAGCGTCGGCAGGAGCCGCGCCGGCTGGTGGGCGACCATGAGGAGCAACGCCCTCGCGGGGGGCTCCTCGAGGATCTTCAGCAGCGCGTTCGCGGCGGCGTCGTTGAGCTCGTCGGCGGCATCGACGATGGCGATGCGCCAGCCGCTCTCGACGGCGGAGAGCTGGAAGAAGGATTTGAGCGCGCGCACCTCATCGACGGTGATCGCGGTGCGCAGCCGGCGGGTCTTTTCGTCCCAAGGGCGCCGGCAGAGCAGGATCTCAGGCGCGCCGAGGGCGGCCACGCGGCGGAAGACCGGATCGGAGCGGTCGAGGGCGAGCGATCCGCCCGCAGCCCCCGCGGCCATGTGCCGGGCGATCCGCCAGGCGAGCGTCGCCTTGCCGATGCCGCGCGGCCCCGCGATCAGCCAGCCGTGCGGCAGCCGGCCCGCCTCGAGGGCGGCGAGGAAGCGCGCCTCGGCCGCCTCCTGTCCGAAGAGCACCGACGTCTCGCGCGGATGCGGCGCATGGGCGGAGCGGTCGGGCTCCTCGGCCGCGTCGGCGCTCACGCGAGCACCGTGGCCGCGATGCGCGCGGCGACCGTCTCCGTGTCGCCGTCGGCTGCGACCATCCGGCAACGTTCGGGGAACTCGACGGCGAGCGCGCGGTAGCCTTCGCGCAGGCGCAGCTGGAAGCCGAAGCCGAACCGCTCGAAGCGGGTCTCGGCGCCGCGCGCGTCGTCGCGTGCGAAGGCCGTCGCGGGATCGAGGTCGAGGATCAGCGTCAGATCCGGCTCGAGCGCGATCGCACGCGCGTGCAGCGCATCGACCATGCCGCGCAGCTCCGCGCGGGCCGCGCCCTGATAGACGCGGGTGGAATCGACGAACCGGTCGCAGACGACGGTGGCACCGCGGTCGAGCGCCGGGCCGACGGTGCGCTCGACATGGTCGCGGCGCGCCGCCGTGAAGAGAAGGATCTCTGTCTCGGGCGACCAGCGGCCAGGCTCGCCCGAAACGAGCAGCGCCCGGATCGCCTCGGCGCCCGGAGCGCCGCCGGGTTCGCGCGTCTCGACCAC
>JBBQRM010000487.1:0-2813 GCA_038214855.1 Rhodobacterales bacterium
CTCGCCCAGCGCATCTACGGCGTGACCACCGACTACGTGCTGATCTCGGTGCCGCTGTTCATATTGATGGCGACGCTGCTCGAACGCTCGGGCATCGCCAAGGACATGTATTCCAGCCTCAACCTGTGGTTGTCGCGCACCCGCGGCGGCATCGCCGTCGTCACAGCACTCATGGCTATCGTCATGGCGGCGATGTCGGGCATCGTCGGCGGCGAGGTGGTGCTGCTCGGGCTCATCGCCCTGCCGCAGATGCTGCGCCTCGGCTACGACCAGAACCTCGCCGTGGGCACGATCTGCGCCGCCGGCTCCTTAGGCACGATGATCCCGCCCTCGATCGTGCTGATCTTCTACGGGCTAATCACCGAGACCTCGATCCATGCGCTGTTCAAGGCGGCGTTCCTGCCCGGCTTCATCCTCGGCGGCATCTACATCGTCTACATCCTCGTGCGCACGCGCCTCAATCCCGATCAGGCGCCGCTGCCCGAGCCGCGGGAGGGCGATCTCACCACGCCGCAGAAGACCCGCTGCTTCGTCACGCTGATCGCCTGGCTGCTGGCGATCTGGGGCGGGGCCGCACTCGCGCATGCAGCACTGATCGAGGCCCAGAACGCCGCCGGCGTGCTCAAGCCCGACGATTACACCCCCTATTCCACCGCCTCGCTGATCAAGTTCGCTTCCTTCCTCCTGCTCGGCGCGGGCCTGCCGCTCGCGGTCTTCGGCAAGCGCGTCCTCGCCGACACCTGGCTGCTCAGCAAGGGGCTGATCGCGCCGGGCCTGATCGTCTTCGTGGTGCTCGGCTCGATCTACGGCGGTGTCACCGGCATCACCGAGGCCGCGGGCATGGGCACGGTCGCGGTCCTGTTTCTGATCGTGCTGCGCGGCGAGTTCTCGTTCCTGCTGGTGCGCGAGGCATTGATGCGCACCTTCAAGTCCACCGGCACGATCATCTGGGTCACCTTCGGCGCCACGGCGCTCGCCGGCGCCTACACCATCGCCGGCGGCCCGACCTATGTCGCGAACCTGATCGTGGGCTCGGAGCTGCCGACGCTCGGCATCCTTTTGGTGATGATGCTGGTCTTCCTGATCCTGGGCGCCTTCATGGACTGGGTTGGCATCGTGCTCCTGGTCATGCCGGTGTTCCTGCCGATCGTGCTCCGGCTGCCGGTCGAGGATCTCGGGCTGCTCGGGCCCCTCGCGGCCGATCCGCGCTTCGTCGCGGTCTGGTTCGGCGTGCTCTTCTGCGTCAACATGCAGGTCTCGTTCCTGTCGCCGCCCTTCGGCCCGGCGGCCTTCTACCTCAAGTCGGTGGCACCGCCGCATATCTCGCTCACCGACATCTTCCGCGGCTTCCTGCCGTTCATCGGCATCCAGCTCGTCGTCCTCGCGCTCGTGCTGTTCTTCCCCGAGCTCACCATGTTCTTCCGCGAATGACCGGAGGGCATGGCGCAGCGCGGGCGAGATGTGCGACGATGGAGGCGCGGCACCGCCGCCCAGTGTAAGGCTCGATCCTCATGTCCGACTTCATCCGCCTCGACGCCTCCGACAACGTCGTCACCGTCACCCGCCCCTTCGAGGCCGGGCGCGAGATCGCCGGCCATGCCGCCACGGCGCTCGTTCCCCGCGGCCACAAGGTCGCCGTGGAGCCGATCCCCCGCGGCGCCCCGGTGCGAAAATACGCGCAGATCATCGGCTATGCCGCCACCGACATCGTCCCCGGCGATCACGTCCACACCCACAACACCGAGTTCCGCGGCACCCAGGCGGAGTACGAATTCTCCACCGACCTACGCCCCGTGGCGGCTGTCGCGCCCGAAGCGCGCGACAGCTTCATGGGCTTTCGCCGTCCCTCGGGCCGCGTCGGCACCCGCAATCACATCGCCGTCGTGACCTCGGTGAACTGCTCGGCAACCGCCGCGCGCAAGATCGCCGCCGCCTTCGGCCCCGAGGAGCTGGCGCAATATCCCAACGTCGACGGCGTGGTCGCCTTCGTCCACGGCACCGGCTGCGGCATGGCCGGCGATGGCGACGGGTTCGAGGCGCTCCAGCGGGTGATGTGGGGCTATGCCAAGCACCCCAACCACGCCGGCGTCGTCATGGTGGGCTTGGGCTGCGAGATGAACCAGATCGACTGGCTGCTCGAGGCCTTCGGGCTGGAGCGCGGGCCGCTGTTCCAGACGATGAACATCCAGGACGTCGCCGGCCTGCGCCGCACCATCGAGGCCGGCATAGAGAAAGTCCGCGCCATGCTGCCGCTGGCTAATGCCGTAGAGCGCACCCCCTGCCCCGCCTCCGAGCTGATGGTCGCCCTGCAATGCGGCGGCTCGGACGCCTGGTCGGGGATCACCGCCAACCCCGCTCTCGGCCACGCCTGCGACCTGCTGGTCGCCCAGGGCGCCACCGGCGTGCTCGCCGAGACGCCGGAGATCTATGGCGCCGAACACCTGCTCACTCGCCGCGCCGCGGACCGTGCCATCGGCGACAAGCTCGTCGGCCTGATCCGCTGGTGGGAGGACTACACGCGCCGCAACCTCGGCTCGATGGACAACAACCCCAGCCCCGGCAACAAGAAGGGCGGGCTCACCACCATCCTGGAGAAATCCCTCGGCGCCGCCGCCAAGGGCGGCACCACGCCCTTGACCGGCGTCTTCAAATACGCGGAGCCCGTGACGGCCAAGGGCTTCACCTTCATGGACAGCCCCGGCTACGATCCGGCCTCGGTCACCGGCCAGATCGCCAGCGGCTGCACGCTCGTCGCCTTCACCACCGGCCGCGGCTCGGCCTTCGGCTCCAAGCCCGCGCCCTGCATCAAGATC
>JBBQRM010000488.1:0-2812 GCA_038214855.1 Rhodobacterales bacterium
CAGGTGCCCAGCAGTTCCTCGACCAGCACCACGACGTCGTCCTCGCGCTCGTCGAGGAAGTCGGCCATGGCGTAGAGCGCCTCGTCGGTGGCGTTGACGCCCTCGATCGGCAGGCGCTGGAACTTGTCGCCGCCCTGCTCCTGGAGCAGCCGGAAGGCCGCCGCATCGACGATGGAGGCGTCGATCGTGCCTTGCAGCATCGCGCCGGCGCGCACCTCCGAACCCGGTACGTAGCTGACATTGGAATACTGGATGCCGTGCTTCTGCTCCATCAGCCGCATCAGCGCCTCGGTGCCCGAGCCGCGGGAATGCACCGCCACCTCCTGGCCGTCGAGGTCCTCCCAGCCGGTGTATTTCTCGGAATTGACCACCGGGAAGAACAGCAGCGTCGACATGCGGAAGAACATGCGGATCGGCGCGTCGGAGTTCTGGATGAACGCATAGGGCGCGCCGACGCCGATGTCGCTCTGGCCGCCGACCACTGCCTGCGTCGCCACGTCCTCCGAATTGAAGAAGGTGATCTCCATCGGCACGCCGCGCTCCTCGGCGCGCTGCATCGCGATCAGCAGCCCGAGGCTCTCGACGCTGGCGATGTCGCCCATCGCCACCTGGATCGGATCGTCCTGCGCGGCGGCCCCGAGCGCCGTGGCCGCGAGCGCCAGCCCGCCGACGAGTGCGGCCGACAGGCTACGCCATGTCTTGGTCATCTCTTCCTCCCCGATTCCGCACGTCCGGCGGTTTTTGATTGGTTCTAGTATTCGGCTCGATTGGTCAAAGGTCAATCGGAAAGATCGGGGGGTGATCGCCACACCCTCTCTTCCCTTCCCCGATCTGTCCCGTGACAGATCGGGGCGCGCCTGCCAGCCCCGGGCAGGCGCGTTACCGCGCCAGCCAGGCCGGCGCGCCCCGATTGCAGCATCGAAGAATCTCAACCCCACTTGCCCTCCGCCTTGCGGCTCCAGGCAACGGACCGGGCCAAGTGTCCACTGGACACTTGGCTGATCCGGTCCGGGAAAACCTGGGCCGTGTAGCGAGAGAGATCGCCGCCCGTTGACTTCTCCGGACGCGTTCCCAAAACTGCCTCGCGAACCAATCGCAACCGGTGACGCTGCCGATGAAAGCTTCGCTGCCGCGCGCTGACCCGACGCCGGCGCCCCCGCGCGAGAACACCGCGAGCCTCGTACAATTGCGCGCCTGGCTGACCCGCCACGACCTTGCGCCCGGCACGCGCCTGCCGCCGGAGCGCGAGCTCTGCGCGGCGCTCGGCGTGTCGCGCGGCGAGCTGCGCAAGGCGCTGGCTGCGCTCGAGACCGAAGGTCAGCTCTGGCGGCACGTCGGCAAGGGCACCTTCGTCGGCGCGCGCCAGATCGAGGCGATGCGCCTGGCCGACATCGACCGCGCCACCAACCCGCGCGAGGTGATGCGCACGCGGCTCATCATCGAGCCGGTGATCGCGCGCGAGGCCGCGCTCAACGCCACCTCGCTCCACGTCGAGGCATTGCGGCGCTGCATCGAGCGCACCCACCGGGCCGCGACCTGGCGGCAATACGAGACGGCCGACAACGAGTTCCACCGCTGCATCGCCGAGGCCGCCGGCAACCGCCTGCTGCTGGCGCTGTTCGACGCGCTGAACGCGGTGCGCCGCGCCGTGGTCTGGGGCTTGCTGCGCAGCGGCGACGACCGGCCGCCGGCGGACCACCATTCCTTCGCCGAGCACGAGCGCATCCTCAACGCCATCGCCGCGCGCGACCTCGAAGGGGCGGCGCGGGCCATGCACCTGCACCTGCGCGCCGTCGAGCGGAACCTGTTGGACCGCGACCCCGCCGGGACCGGGTAAATCCTTTCCATGTGGTTAATGACCCACAAAATATCATTTTAGTTCAATGTCTTGCCGATTTGCTCAACCTTGAGCACCCTTGAGCAGCAGCAACGCCAGCCCCTGCACCAGATAGACGGAACCGATCCCCAGCACGATCCATTTCGCCCAGGCGCGGAACTGGCGGTCGGTGATCCGTTCCAGAATCGACCGCGCCAGCGTCGTCCCCAGCACCGCCAGCGCCGCCCCCGCCACCAGCACCGGCCAGGCCACCCCGCTCCCCCCCGTCGCCACGATGCCCGAGAAATAGACCAGCTTCATCGCATGGGCCACGACCTGACAGGCTGACTTGCTCGCCACGATCACCCGGCGGTCCACCGGCATCCGCACGAGGAACACGTCGAGCAGCGGACCGGAGACCCCGGAGACGAACTGCAGCCCGGTCCCCATGAATCCCGCGAACTCCGCCGCGCCCCGGCGCCTCGCGTGGGGGGCGTGACGCTCGGGGATGGCGAAGGCCAGGAACGGCACCGCGCCGAGACAGATCAGCACCGTCGCCCGGTCCGGCACCAGCCGGAGCATCGAGAACACCCCCAGCGCGGCCGCCGAGCCCGCGGCGAAGCGCAGCACGACGCGCCCGTCCACGTAGCGCCACCACAGCACCGACCGCCACCCGTTCGACGCGAGCTGCACCACCCCGTGCAGGATCATCGCGGCGGGCACCGGCATCAGGAACACCAGCCCGCCCATCAGGATCATGCCGCCTGCGATGCCGAAGATCCCGCTCAGGAACGAGGTCCCGAGGACGAGCGCCGCGAGAACCGCCAGGGTGAGAGGGGTCAGCACGCGCGCCGCGACGTCACCGGAACCGGGTCTCCAGCGTCCCCAGCCCGGTGATCGTCATCGTCACCTGGTCGCCCGGCCCGAGGAAGCGCGGCGGCGTAAAGCCGATCCCCACCCCGGCCGGCGTGCCGGTGGCGATGATGTCGCCCGGCT
>JBBQRM010000489.1:0-2811 GCA_038214855.1 Rhodobacterales bacterium
GCACAACACAAATCAATACCGATATCAATATCGTTCGACTGCCGGACCAAAAGGTTTTTGCAAGGGCTATCAAATCAATTTCGTCGTCAGCAACGGATGGGGTGGGTTTTGTATTTTCTGGAGACATGGGAAGCCGCACGAGGGTGCGCGGCGCGCGCGGAATTGCGTCGCCCACGGGTCGAAAAACGACCGCGGAACCGGCGGGCTGGGAAGTGTCCAACTTGAAACCTAGAGTAAGACTTTGATCTGGAAGGGAAACCTTGTAGAGTTCTTGCGAGCGGGCTGGGGTCAGCCCTTGATGCGGCGGTGCAGGTCTGCGGGGCCGAGCGTCGCGGGCAGGCTCGCGTCGCCCGCGGCCTCGGCGAGGGCCATCGGATCGCGCCCGTAGTTGAACCAGAACTCCTCCTCCGCCGTCTCGCGCCGCCGCAGGCCGTCCGGCAGGTCGCGCACCGCGAGCCCCGCCTCGCGCGCGGCCGCGGCCATCAGCCGGCGCATGGCCGCCCGGTCGGGCCAGCCGCAGAGATAGACGAGCCGCTCCGCGCGCCGCACCGCCGCCTCGCCGTCCGCGCAGCGCTCGACCACCTCGGAGGCGCCGTCGGTCACCTCGCGCCAGATGTGGAACGCGCCGCCGCCCTCCAGCATCACGGCGGCTGTGGGCGCGAGGCTCTCGACCCGCGCTACCCGCGTCTTGAGCGCGGGCAGGTCGGGGGGTAGCGGCGCGGGGATTGCCATGCCTGAGGTCTTGGCACCGGTGCGCGGCCCGATCACCGCGAGCCCGTCGTAGCGACCCAGCGCCGCGCGCAGCGCCTCGGTCCAGGCGGCGAGGCCGGGGATCGCCACCAGCGCATAGAAGCCGAGATCGGCGGTGTCGGGGGCCAAGATGTCGATGTCGAGCCCCGCCAGCCGCAGCCCGCGATAGGTCTCGAACACCAGCCGGAAATAGTCGAAATCCCGCCCCTGCGGCTGGGTCGCCCAGGCGAAGGCCGAGGCGTAGTCGAAGACGAGCCCCACGCGCGCCCGCGGCAGCGCCGCCACCTCGGCGCGGTTGCCGAGCTCGGCCGCAACGCGCGCCGCCTCGGCGAGCCCCGGCGCCTCCCGCCCGTCGGGGGTCAGCAGCCCCGAATGCATCTGCTCCTGCGCGAAGGGCGCCTGACGCCAGCGGAAGTAGCTGACCACCTCGGCGCCGTGGGCGAAGGCCTCCCAGGTCCAGAGCCGCACCATGCCCGGCAGCGGCGCGGGATTGTGCGGCGCCCAGTTCACCGGCCCCGGCTGCTGCTCCATCACCCACCAGCGGCCGCGGCCGACCGCGCGATAGAGGTCGTGGTGGAAGGCCTGGAAGTCCGGATCTCCCTGCCGGATGAAAGCGACCTTCCAGTCGGCGCCCTCGTCGGAGCGGTCCTCGAGGAAGCCGAGCGGATAGCTGTCCCAGCTCGCGGCATCGAGATCGCGGCCCAGCACGAAATGGTCGAACTCGAGCGTCCGTCCCATGAAGTTGTGCAGGATCGGTGCGGCGCTGTGGCGCCGGATGATCTCGACCTGCGCGCGGTTGAAGGCCACCACCTGGTCCGAGGAGAAGCGGCGAAAGTCGAGCCAATGCGCGGGGTTCGCCTCGGTCACCGTCAGGTTCGGCAGGTCGATCTGGTCGAAGCGCTGATACTCCATCGACCAGAAGACGTTGCCCCAGGCGGCGTTGAGCGCGTCGATCCCGGCGTAGCGCGCGGCGAGCCAGTCGCGGAAGGCATCGCGCGCCGCCGGGCTGTAGCTGAGCACCGTGTGGTGACAGCCGTATTCGTTGTCGGTCTGCCAGGCGGCGACATCGGCGTTCGCGCCGTAGCGTTCGGCAAGGATGCGGGTGATCCGCGCGGCCTCGGCCCGGTAGCCGGCGTGGCTGAAGCAATAGTGCCGCCGCGAGCCGAACCCGCGCACCCGCCCCTCGCGGTCGTACGGAGCCATGTCTGGGTGGCGGTCGAGCATCCAGCGCGGCGGCGTGGCCGTCGGCGTGCCGAGCACGACCTTGAGCCCCGCCCCGCCCAGCACCTCGATTGCGCGGTCGAGCCAGTCGAGCGCGAGCTCCTCCGGCCGCGGCTCCAGCCGCGACCAGGCGAACTCGCCGATCCTGACCCAGGCGATCCCGGCCTCGCGTATCCGCGCGGCGTCCCCGGCCCAGTCCGCCTCCGGCCAATGCTCGGGATAATAGCAGACGCCGAGCGCCCGCCGCGTCACGCGCTGAAGCGCCCCTGCGCCGCGTCGTAAGCCTCGACGCTCGCACGCGCCTGCTCGCCGACACGAGCCACCTCCCAGCCCGGCTGGAACAGCGAGGACCCGAGCCCGAATCCCGCGGCGCCGGCGGCGAGCCATCCGGCGAAATCCGCCGGCCCCACGCCCCCCACCGCATAGATGCCGACCTCGGGGGGCAGCACCGCGCGCAGCGCCTTCAGCCCCGCCGGCCCCATCAGCCCGGCGGGAAAGACCTTTAGCGCCGTGGCTCCTGAAGCGAGTGCCGCAAAGCATTCCGTCGCGGTGAAGACGCCCGGATAGGAGCCCATCCCCAGCGCCCGCGTCCGCGAAATCACCGCCGGATCGCAGTTCGGCGAGACCACGAAGGTGGCGCCGGTTCCGGCCACCGCCTCGACCTCGGCAGGGGTGAGTACCGTGCCCGCGCCGATCTCGGCCCGCGCGCCCAGCGCGGCCCGGATGGCGGCGATGCTCGCCAGCGGCTCGGGCGAGTTGAGCGGCACCTCGATCCGATTGATGCCGGCGGCGCAGATCGCCTCGGCGGTCCGGGCGGCGCGCGCTGGCTCCAGCCCGCGC
>JBBQRM010000490.1:0-2810 GCA_038214855.1 Rhodobacterales bacterium
CAGATCATCCTGCTCGAAGATCACTCCAGCGGCTATGGGGCGGGCGTGCGCGTCCGCGCCCGTTCGTGCAGCCCCCCGTCGGCCGTCACGCAAGACCTGGTCGCGCGAGGCGGCGGCTTGCGGAGGCGAGGGCGGCGCGGAAGTGCCGAAACAGGGGGCTGCCCCGACGGAAACGCGAAACACTCGATACGCACACCGCCCTCGACATTGACAACGCAGGAGGCCTGCATTTATTCCGCCCGCGCGCGAAAAAGTTAACCGCCCCGAAGATACGGCAGCATCGCCGAGAAATCGCGGCCGCGCCCGCCATCCTCGACGAAGCGCGCATAGAGCTCCGCCGCCGCGCGCCCGAGCGGCGTCTCCGCCCCTGCGCTGCCGGCCGCCTGTTGCGCGAGCGTGAGGTCCTTGAGCATCAGCTCCGCCGCGAAGCCGGGACGGTAGTCGTCATTGGACGGCGACTTCGGCCCGACGCCCGGCACCGGACAATAGGTGTTGACCGACCAGCACGACCCCGAGGAGGTCGAGACGACATCGAAGAGCGCCTGCGCCTCGAGGCCCAGCTTCTCGGCGAGCGCGAAGGCCTCGCAGGCGCCGATCATCGAGATGCCGAGCAGCATGTTGTTGCAGAGCTTCGCCGCCTGCCCGGCGCCGGGACCGCCGCAGTGAACGGCGCGCGCGCCCATGACCTCGAAGAGCGGGCTTGCGGTTGCGAAGGCCGCTTCGCTGCCGCCGGCCATGAAGGTGAGCGTGCCCGCCGTAGCCCCGCCGGTGCCGCCCGAGACCGGGGCATCGACCGCCTCGTACCCCGCCGCTTCGGCCTGCGCCGCGACGGCGCGGGCGCTCTCGACATCGACGGTCGAGCAGTCGAGAAACAGCGCACCCGGCGCCATGGCGGGCAAGATCTCCGCCGCGACTGCCCGCAAAGCCTGCCCGTCCGGCAGCATGGTGATCACCGCCTCGCGATCCCTTGCGGCCTCGACAGCCGAGGTGGCGAGGGTCGCGCCCTCGACGGTGACGCCCGCTAGGTCGAAGCCGGTGACGTCGTGTCCCGCGACGACGAGGTTGCGCGCCATGGGTGCGCCCATGTTGCCCAGTCCGATGAAGCCGATCCGCATCCGATCCCCCCTCTCCAGCCCTTCAGCGCAGCGCCAACTCGTCCGTCCCGAGCGGCGCCAGCATCGCGGCCACCTCCGCCGGGTCGAGGTCGTCCATCGCGTGCCGCCACTGCGGTCGGCGGTCCTTGTCGATCACCTGCGCGCGGATGCCCTCCAGCAGGTCGCCGTCGCTGGCGGCGCGCCAGCTGAAGCGGTGCTCGCGCACGAGAGCGGCCTGAACGCCGGGCTCGGTGCGCGCCGCGCGCACCAGCGCCAGCGTGCAGGCCATCGACAGCGGCGACATCCGCGCGAGGGTCCTGAGCACGCCGTGCCCCCAGTCGCTTACCTCGAGCCGCGCCGTGAGCACCGCGAGATCGGGGGCGGAAAAAGCGTCGTCGATCCGGTCGGCCAGTGCCGAGAGCCGGGCAGGCGGCGCGGGTGCGGCCGCGGCGGCTACGAGATCCGGCTCGCCGGTATCGACCAGCCGCGCCACGAGCGCGGGCCAGTCCGCCTCCGGCACGAGATGGTCGGCGAAACCCGCGGCGATCGCCTCGCCCGGCCCCATTCGCTCGCCGGTGAGGCCGAGATACTCGCCCAGCCGCCCCGGCGCGCGGCCGAGCAGGTGGCTCGCGCCGACGTCCGGCACCAGCCCGATGCCGCATTCGGGCATCGCTATCTGCGCGCTCTCGCCCACGACGCGCTGGCCGGCATGGCAGGCGAGCCCGACGCCCCCGCCCATGCAGAACCCGTTGATCAGCGCGACGAAGGGTTTGGGGTAGCCTGCGATGCGGGCGTTCAGCCGGTATTCTGCCTCGAAGAAGCGTCGGCCGAAGCCGAAGTCGCCCTGCCTGCCGGTCGCGTAGACGTCCCTGATGTCGCCGCCGGCGCAGAAGGCCCGCTCACCCTCGGCGTCGATCAGCACCAGCCGGACCGCCTCGTCGCGCTCCCAGGCGTCGAGTGCCGAGGAGATGGCCTCGGCCATCGCGCCGTTGAGCGCGTTGAGCGCCTCCGGCCGGGCCAGCGTGATGCGGCCGACGTATCCCTCGCGACGCAGGTTGACTCCTGTCATGCGCGCGCCCCGATCAGTGCGCGGGCGATCACCACGCGCATGATCTCGTTGGTGCCCTCGAGGATCTGGTGCACGCGCAGGTCGCGCACGATCTTCTCGATCCCGTAGTCGGCGAGATAGCCGTAGCCGCCGAGCAGGTGCAGCGCGTCGTTGGCGACTTGAAAGGCCGCATCCGTGACGAAGCGCTTGGCCATCGCACAGCGCTTGGTGGCGTCGGGGGTGCCGCGGTCGAGGCTCCAGGCGGCCTGGTGCAGGAAAACCCGCGCCGCCTGCAGCTCGGTCTCCATGTCGGCGAGGCGGAACTGGAGCGCCTGGAAGCGGTCGAGCGTCTGGCCGAAGGCTTCGCGCTCGCCCATGTGCGCGAGCGCGCGCTCCAGCGCCGCCTGCGCCCCGCCCAGCGCCGAGGCCGCGATGTTGAGCCGCCCGCCGTCGAGCGCCGCCATCGCATAGCGAAAGCCCGCGCCCTCCTCGCCGAGCAGGTTGCCGGCCGGGATGCGGCAATCGTCGAACTGCACCTGCGCGGTCGGCTGCGCGCGCCAGCCCATCTTCACCTCCTGCGCCCCGAAGCTGAGGCCCGGCGTGCCGGCCTCGACCAGCACCGCCGAGATGCCGCGCGCACCCGCCTCGCCGGTGCGCACCATCGCCAG
>JBBQRM010000491.1:0-2804 GCA_038214855.1 Rhodobacterales bacterium
CTTGAGTAGAGGCGAAAGGAGGAGATCATGTTCATGGGCACCACCCCCTTCATCACGGTCCGCGCCCGCCGACCGCTCACCGAGATCGAGTTCTGCGCCTGGGTGGCGCAGGCCGTGCCGGGCGATCGGCTGGAATACCATCGCGGCTTTCTGGTCCTCGACATCTTCCCGATGTTCGCCCGGCTGCCGGATCAGCAGCGCTTGGAACTGGCCCGGCTCGGGTCGCGGGCCTTCTGGGCCGCTGAACAGGGCCTCGTGCACCTCGTGCAGGAGCGCACGGGCCCCGACCAGTTCGCCTACATCGCCGTCGCCCGCCCCAAACCGAAGGCCGCAGCCGTTTCGCTGTCCGCGCTTCTGCTCGCCGAGCAGGGGGAGCCCGACCACGCCACCGGTTCGAGTGGTCGGGCTGCCGCGTGATGACCGCCTTCCAATCCATTTTTGCCGATCATGGAGACCCTTACATGCCGTTCCCCGCGAACACCCCCACCGTCGACGACCTGCCGGGCCTCGGCCTGCAGGACATCGCCCAGCTGCCCGTCGAGTTGCTGGCCATCCTGCAGCGCGACGTCGATGAGCGCATCAAGCGCGACAAGGCCGCGAAGGCCCGTCTCGATGGCGCGCTGACGGTCCGCTACGCCACCCGCGCCGCCGAGGAGCGGCAGGCGGCGGGCAAGGACACAGGCACGATCCGCTTCGATGACGGCGATTTCGCCGTGGTCGCCGATCTGCCGAAACGGGTCGATTGGGATCAGGATCGCCTCGCCGTCATGGTCGAGCGCATTCGCGCCGCCGGGGACGATCCCGCTCAGTACGTCGACATCGCGTTCAAGGTCCCCGAGCGCAAATACGCCGCCTGGCCCGATGCGATCCGCGCCGGTTTCGAGCCCGCGCGCACCGTCCGGCCTGGCACGCTGAAGATCGAGATCCTCCCGCAGGGGGGCGATCAATGAGCCTGCGCATCATTTCCGCCGACGACCGGCTGCGCGAGGCGCAGGGCAAGACCACCATGGCATTGTTCGGGCCGAGCGGCGCGGGCAAGACCACGCTGCTGAAGACCCTGCCGCCCGCCGAGACGCTCTGCATCGATCTGGAGGCCGGCCTCAAGTCCGTCCAGGACTGGCCGGGCGACAGCATCCCGATCCGCCGTTTCTCCGACGCGGTCGACATCGCCTGCCTGATCGGCGGCGCGAACCCGGCCGCCCAGCCCGAGGAGCATTTCTCGGAGGCGCATCATGCGCATCTGCGGGCGCAGCATCCCGGGCTGGCCGAGAAGATCGACACCAAGCGGATCATCTTCGTCGACAGCATCACCGACCTGACGCGTCAGGCGATGGCATGGGCCAAGACCCGGCCCGAGGCGCTGTCGGAACGCACCGGCAAACCGGACACGCGCGGCGCCTACGGGCTTCTGGCGCGCGAGGTTATCGGGCTTCTCAAGCACCTTCAGCATGCACCCGGCCGCACCGTCATCTTCGTCGGCATCCTCGAGAAGGTCGTCGACGACATGAACCGGGTGACCTGGCAGCCGCAGATGGACGGCGGAAAAGTCGCCCGCGAGTTGCCCGGCATCGTCGACCAGGTGCTGACGATGAGCCTGTTCACGCAGGATCCCGGCGCGGGCCCCGATGCGCCCCCGACCTGGCGGCACGATCCCGACAAGGGTAATGCGCGCCGCCTCGTCTGCCAGTCCGGCAATCCGTTCGGCCTGCCGGCCAAGGACCGCAGCGGCAGGCTCGACCTGACCGAGCCGCCCGATCTCGGCGCGCTGCTCACCAAGATCAATCAACTCCGGAAAGGATGACGACATGACCTTCGACATGAACGACGTGGAGCCGCAGCAGTCCGGCGACCTGATCCCCGACGGCACCTTCGCCAAGCTGGTGATGACGCTGCGCAAGGGCGGCACCGACGGATCGAGCGACGTGGATCGCGGGCTGCTCAAGGCATCGAACCAGCCCGGCAGCGACGTGCTGATGCTCGATGCCGAGTTCACCGTCGCCGAGGGCCCGCATGCCCGGCGCAAGTTCTGGCAGAACTTCACCGTGCAGGGTGGCAAGCCCGACGAGCACGGCCAGTCGATCGGCTGGAAGATCTCGAAGTCGACCTTCCGCGCGATGATCGACAGCGCGCTTGGACTGAACCCCGAGGACATGAGCGAGGCGGCTAAGGCCAAGCGTGTGCTGCGCGGGCTCGCCGATCTCGACGCGATCAGCTTCGTGGCCAAGATCCAGATCGAGCCGAGCCGCAACCCCGCCTATAAGGACGCCAACAAGCTCGACCATGTCGTGCTGCCCACGGCGCCCGAATGGCAGAAGGTGATGGCGGGCGAGCCCGTGCCGGCGCAGCCGTCGAACAAGCCCCGGCCCGCCGCCGCGCGCGCACAGCCCGCGACCCCGGCCTGGGGTCAGCCGCAGGCGGCCACCGCGCCCGCGGCGCCTGCCTGAGGCGCTCCGACGGCACCTGCCCAGCCCGCCAACCAGAGCCCGCCCGCCGCCAAACCCGGCAACGGCCCGGCCTGGCTGAACCCGTGAGCCCGGACGAATGGCAGACGCATGTCACCACGGAGGCGGCACTGGCGATGGGACGCTGGCTCGAGGCGCGCGGGCGTCTCGACCGTCCCATCGCCAGCCTGACCCGGCGCGATCTGGAATGCATGGCGTCGAACGCCATCAGCCGGTTCATCGTATTGTCCTCCGAGCGCCGGACCGCCGCGCCGGACAAGGAGGAACGCGACGCGCTGGACCTGCTACTCATGGGGTGAGCGGCGTCTCGGAAAGGCTCCGTGGGAGCGTTTCAGCCGAGAA
>JBBQRM010000492.1:0-2799 GCA_038214855.1 Rhodobacterales bacterium
CGCGCCTGCCTGCCCCCGGCAGGCGCGTTTCCGCGCCCGCCAGCCAGGCGCGGCCCGATTGAATGCTTCGCCCCAGCTGGACCCCCCTCGCCCTCCGCCGGTGGCTCCGGGCGACGGACCGGGCGAGGCTCCGCAGGAGCCTCGCTTCTCCGGTCCGGGCAACGCGGCCCCGCAGGGATCACCCGGCACCCGCCTCAGCCCGCCCGCGGCCCGAGCCTTCGCGACAGCGCGAAGGTGAGTGCGATCGCCGCGAGCGAGAAGGCCATCAGCAGGGCCGCCATCCGCGCCGCCCCCGCCTCGTCGAATGCCTGGACCCGGTCGTAGATGGCGATGGCGATGGTCCGCGTCTCGCCGGGGATCGCACCGCCGACCATCAGCACGATGCCGAACTCGCCCAGCGTATGCGCGAAGGCGAGCACCATCGCCGTCAGCACCCCCGGCCAGGCGAGCGGCAGCTCGACCCGGACCAGCGCCGTCCAGGGCGCCATGCCGCAGCAGGCGGCGGCCTCGCGCACCTCGCGCGGGATCGCCTCGAAGCCGCGCTGCACCGGCTGGACCGCGAAGGGCAGGTTGAACAGGATCGAGGCCGCGAGCAGCCCCTCGAAGCTGAAGGCGAGCGGCCGGCCGAAGACCGTGGTCCAGGCGCTGCCGAGCGGCGAGGCCGCGCCGAAGCCCACCAGCAGGTAATAGCCGAGCACCGTCGGCGGCAGCACCAGTGGCAGCGCCACCAGCGCCTCGATCAGCACCTTGCCGCGCCGCTCCGAGAAGGCGAGCCAGCGCCCGAGTGCGACCCCGACCGGCAGCAGCACCAGCACCGTCGCCCCCGCGAGCCGCAGCGACAGCCAGAGCGCGGGCCAGTCCACCGCCGGCTCAGCCCGAGGCCGGGCCGGGGTCGAGCCCGTGCGCGCGCAGGATCGCCTGCGCGGCGGGGCCTTCGAGATAGGCGTAGAACGCCTCGGCCACCGGACCCGCCGCGGGCATCAGCACCATCCGCTGGTCGAGCGGCGCGTGCCAGTCTGCGGGCACAAGCGCATGATCCGCCTTCGCGGCGATGGCGGGCTCGAGCGCCAGCGAGCGCGCGACGATGCCGCCGTCGGTGTCGCCGGAAACCGCGAACTGGGCCGCCTGTGCGACATTCTCGCCGTAGACGAGATGCGGTTCGATCGCCTCCCACAGGCCGCGGTGCCGGAGCGCCTCGGCCGCGCGCATCCCGTAGGGGGCGTGTTCGGGGCTCGCGATGGCGAAGCGTCCGAGGCGGTCTTCCTCGAGCGCGCGGGCGAGATCGTCGAGCGTCCCGTCGGCGGCGAGCCGGCCCGTGCGCGGCACGACGAGCGCGAGCCGGCCGGTGGCATAGACGCGGCCTTCGTCGCGGGCGAAGCCGTCGCGCGCGAGGTCGCGCACGTAGCTCTCGTCCGCCGCGAGCAGCATCTCGAACGGCGCCCCTTGCCGGATCTGGCGCGCGAGGTTGCCGGAGGCGCCGAAGACCAGCGTCACGCTCGCGCCGGTCTCGGCCCGGAAGGCCGTCGCGATCGCCTCCGCCGCCGCCTGCACGCTGCTCGCGACCGCGACGACAGGCACCTCGGCCGCCGCCGCCGGCGCGACGGGCCCCGCTGCCGCGATCAGCGCGAGGGCGTAGTGCAGCAGGCGTCGGCGGCGGGGATCAGGCGGCACGGCGGCCTCCGAATCGCGATATGTCAGGTGGAACATATCGGCCACCGGCGGGCCGCGCAACGCTCGTTCAGGTGCGCCGAATGCTTTCCACCTGGTTAACGGATCTGGTAACCAACTGGAATTGCATGTTTTCTGGACTTGCTCAACCTTGAGCAGCCTCCCGTGCTCACACCCGCGCTCACGGCCGCGCTCACTCCGGGGCGAGCAGGCCGCGCAGGCGCGCCATCTCGGGTGCCACCGCCGCCTCCGTCAGCGCCTCCATCCGCCTGTAGGTCTCGAGCACCAGCACCCCGGTCTCGGTCAGCCGCGCCCCGCCCCGGCCGCTGCCCCCGCGGCTGGTCTCGACCAGCGGCCGCGAGAAGCAGGCGTTCATCGTCTCCACCAGCATCCAGGCGCGCTTGTAGCTCATCCCCATCCGCCGTCCGGCCGCGGCGATGGAGCCGGTGTCGCGGATGCCCTCGAGCACGTCGGCCTTGCCCGGCCCGATGGCGATCTGCGGCTCGAGCACGATCCGAAGCCGCGCCCCGGCCTGTCTGTTGCCCGCCTTCATGCCGGCGATCCTGAGCGCGCGCCGCGCCGCCCGTCAACCCGGCCGCTCTTGCCGGTCCGCCGGCGCTCTGGCAGGGAGCGGGGCAGACAGCAGCGCGGAGGTGCGGTTCTGGTCCTCTATCTCGGCATCGACGGCGGCGGCAGCGGCTGCCGCGCCGCCGTCGCCTGCGCCTCCGGCCGGGTGATCGGGCGCGGCGCGGCGGGTCCGGCCAACATCGCGAGCGATCCCGACGGCGCGCGCGCCAGCATCCTCGCCGCCGCCGCCGCGGCACTCGCCCGGGCCGGCGGCGGCGATCCGGCCGAGATCCGCGCCGTCCTCGGCCTCGCCGGCGCCAATGTAGGTCCGGAGGCGGCGCGTCTCGAGGCGGGCCTGCCCTGGGGGCGCGTGCGCGTCACGGGCGACGCGGTGACCGCGACCCGCGGCGCGCTCGGACGCGACGACGGCGCGGTCGCGGTGCTGGGCACCGGTGCGATCTTCGCGGCCCAGCGCGGGGGCAGGGTCCGCACGATCGGCGGCTGGGGCTTCCGGCTCGGCGACCGGGGCGGCGGCGCCTGGATCGGGCGTGCGCTCTACGAACA
>JBBQRM010000493.1:0-2797 GCA_038214855.1 Rhodobacterales bacterium
CGCT
The DNA here is from genome assembly GCA_038214855.1 of Rhodobacterales bacterium. GTDB lineage: Bacteria > Pseudomonadota > Alphaproteobacteria > Rhodobacterales > Rhodobacteraceae > Amaricoccus. The sequence goes on from JBBQRM010000493.1 coordinate 5, forward strand.
GAGCTTCCTTCCGGGCGTGCGGGTCGATCTGATGGGCTATCTCTTCGGCGACATCCTGGCAGTCACGCGGGACGATCTGGCGGTGATCTTCAGCGGCGCGGGGCTGGTGGCGGCGCTGGTCGCCTGGCGCTGGCGGCGGCTGATCCTCGCGACGCTCTCCCCCGATCTCGCGGCCGCGGCGGGGGTGAGTGCGGCGCGCGAGCGGCTGATCCTGACGCTGGCGCTGGCGGTGCTGGTCGCGGTGGCGCTGAAGGTGGTGGGGGTGCTTCTGATCACGGCGATGCTGATCGTGCCGGCGGCCGCGGCCCGGGCGCTGGCGCGCACGCCCGAGGCGATGGCGCTGGCGGCGGTGGTGGTCGGGGTCGCGGCGGCGCTGGGCGGGGTCGCGGCCTCGGCGCGGCTCGACACGCCGGCGGGCCCGTCGATCGTGGTGGCCGCCGTGGGGCTGATGCTGGCGGCGAACCTTGGGGCGGCGCTGGGGTCTCGCGGCCCGGCGTGAGAGGTCGGCCAGCGGGGGCCGCGGCGGGGTTGCGCAGTGTTGCACTGTGCAACATGACTCCGCCAGTTGAAATCATTGAAGAAAAACCGGCGTTTTCACGTCTCGTTAAGAAATGTTCCACGCGCAAAGCCTCGGTCCCCAGCCAAGGCCGAGCCGGGCGGGATGGCTGAACCCGAGCAAACCATGGGCACAATGTCGTGTGGTGCGCGTGTCCCGTTGAGAGGTTGCACCCTCACGAGACGGCGCGCCGGTCACGCGGCTTTGATCGGGACGGTGTCGCGGACGCGGGGCAGCAGCCGAAGGGGGAGGCATCGCAACGTTGGAGGACCCTGCCCATGACCGACACCGCCACGTCCGACCTGCCCCGCGCCGACGGCGCTACCCTTGTCACGATGCTGCTCGCCGGCAGCGTCGCGACCGTGGCCTTCGATGTCTTCGGCCAGAGCCTGAGTCCGATGCTGGGGTTCGCGAGCCTCGCGCCGGTGCCGCTGGCCAACAGCGTCATCGCGGCGGTCTTCGGCGCGAGCTCCACGCCGGCCGCGCAGGCGCTGCATTATGCCGCGGGGCTGATCGCCTATCCGCTCGGCTGGATGCTGATTGCCCGGCCGGTCGCGCACCGGGTGGCGCCGAGCCTGCCGGACTGGACGGCCGCGGTGGCTTACGGCGTCGTGCTGTGGGTCTTCGCGCTCTACGTGATGGCGCATCTGGTCGCGGGGATGCCGGCGTTCCTGGGCTTCACCGGGATCACCTGGGTGGCGCTGGCGGGTCACATCGTCTTTGCGCTGGCGGTGGCCGCGGTGGTCGGCTGGCGTGAGCGCGCCTGGGGGCTCAGCGCAGCCTGACGCCAGTCTCGGGATCGAAGAGGTAGGTGCGCGCGGGGTCGACCGCGACGCCGAGGCGGGCGCCCGGGCGGGCGCCGCGCATGTCGCGGGCCTCGGCGATCAGGCGCTGGCCGTCGCGGGTCAGAAGGTGTACGTATGAGGTGCCGCCGAGGTGCTCGACGAGGTCGAGCGCGAGCGCATTGCCCTCCGTCAGCCGCAGATGCTCGGGGCGCAGGCCGAGGCGCACCGGGCCTGACACGCTTAGCGCGGTGGGGATCGCGAGATCGCCGAGGCCGGGGATGCGGACGCCGTCCCCTGAGGGCAGGGCGTCGAGGAAGTTCATCCGCGGGCTGCCGATGAAGCCTGCGACGAATTCGTTGTCGGGATCGTCGTAGAGATCGAGGGGCGCGCCTACCTGCTCGATGCGGCCGGCGCGCAGCACCACGATCTTGTCGGCGAGCGTCATCGCCTCGATCTGGTCGTGGGTGACGTAGATCATCGTCGCCCCGATCTCCTGGTGCAGGCGCGCGATCTCGACGCGCATCTCGACGCGCAGCTCGGCGTCGAGGTTCGAGAGCGGCTCGTCGAAGAGGAACACGTCGGGGCCTCGCACGATGGCCCGGCCGATCGCCACGCGCTGGCGCTGGCCGCCCGAGAGGGCGCGGGGCTTGCGGTCGAGATAGGGCTCGAGCTTGAGGATGCCGGCGGCCTCGCCGACCTTGCGGTCGATCTCGGGGCGGGGCACGCGGTTCATCCGCAGGCCGAAGCCCATGTTCTGGGCCACCGTCATGTGCGGATAGAGCGCATAGGTCTGGAAGACCATCGCCACGCCCCGCTCCGACGGGTCGAGGCGGGTCACGTCGCGGGCGCCGATGGCGATGCGGCCGGCGGTGGTCTGTTCGAGGCCGGCGATCATCCGCAGGAGCGTGGATTTGCCGCAGCCCGAGGGGCCGACGAAGACGCAGAAGCTGCCGTGCTCGACGCTGAGGTCGAGCGGGTGGATGACCTCGGTCTCGCCGAACCGCTTGACCACGCCCTCGAGCACGACCCCCGACATCGCCTGCGCCTCCCATTCGCTCCGCGCCGATTAGGAGGGTTTATGGGGGTGCGATGCAAGCGTCCCGCGCGCCCCGACCCGCGAGAACGGGCGGGGCAGAGGGTGGGGTGCTCAAGGTTGAGCAAATCGATAACATACTTATATTGCTCTAAAAAACTTGGATCGTTAACCACATGGAAAGGATTCTCACGCGTTCTTGGCGCCGGCGGACGTGGATCAGCGGGGTGGGGCGCCAGTTGGCGCCATTCGGAGCGCGCGGGTGCGCGCGAGTCTTTCGTTTGGCACGCGCGCGTTCGCGCGTGCCGACTGCTCTCCAGGTTAGCATGCCCGTATGAAATCGGGGCAAGAGGCCGGGACCGTTGACAAGGGCGGTCGCGGGACGCTTACCCTTGCTCAGAGAAAAGGCGCGTCCGGCA
>JBBQRM010000494.1:0-2785 GCA_038214855.1 Rhodobacterales bacterium
ACCCGATCGCCTCCACGCGCTACTGCCCCAGCCGGTCGAGCAGGGCCGGCACGTGCACCTGGTCGGATTTGTAGTTGCCGGTCATCACGTACATGATCAGGTTCACCCCGAACCTGAGCGCCATCTCGCGCTGGCGCTCGCCGGCGATGCCGCGGCCTACCGGGAACATCGGCGTGCCGGTCTCGTCCACCGCCCAGGCCGAAGCCCAGTCGTTGCCGCCGATCACCACCGGCGTCACCCCGTCGTTGAGGTTGCGGAATGGCAGACCCTCCACCGTCTCGGCCTCCGGCGCCGCCTCGACCCAGACCGGACCGCCGGCCCAGCGCCCGGGGAAGTCCTGGAGCAGATAGAAGGTCCGGGTCAGCACGTGGTCGGGCGGCAGCGGCTCGAGCGGCGGCACGTCGAGCTTGGCCGCGATCCGCTGCAGCACCCGGCCTGCCGGCGTGGTGGCGCCGCCACCGCCGAGCCCGGCGTCGCGGGTGTCGAACAGGATCACGCCGCCGAAACGCAGGAAATCGTTCAGCCGGGCATAGGCCGCATCCGACGGCTGCGGCTGGGTCTCGGTGATCGGCCAGTAGAGGAACGGATAGAGCGACAGGTCCTGGGTCTCCAGGTCGATCGCCACCGGCTCGGCCGGCTCGATCGCGGTACGGGCATAGAGCGCCCTGCTGAGACCGAGGAGCCCGGCGCGGCTGGCCGCGTCGACCCGCGCGTCGCCGGTCTCGACATAGGCGAGCACCGTCTGGTTCGCGGCATTGACCGCCTCGGCCTCGGCGCGCCCGTCCTGCGCCCGCGCGCCTTGGGCGACCCCCAGCGCCAGCACCGCCACCGCGAGCGCCGCGGTCGCGCGCCCGGCGCCGCGCATCGCCCCGCGCAGCCGCCCGGAGACCGCGAGCGTCGCCGCGACGTCCAACGCAAGCAGCGCCAGCGCGAGCGCGATGAGCCACGGACCGAGCCGCGTCTCCTCCGGCTGGACCAGCGCCTCTCGCACCACCGCCTCGGGAAGTGCCGCCAGCGGCGCCAGCGCGTCACCCTCGTGCATGACGTTCACCGCCGCGCGCCGCTCGCCGCTTGCGTAGATCCCCGGCGGCATCTCGGCGGAGGGCCGCTCCTCGGCCAGCCGCGCCCCCGGCACGCCCGCAATCAGGGCGGGCGTCTGCGGCGCACCGAAGCCGTCGAGCACGCTGAGCGGCGTCCAGACCGCGCCCTCGGGCACCTGCGCCGCGGCGCCGAGGCCGCCAGCACTCTGCGCCAGCCGTTCGAGCATCTGCACGAAGAGCCCCGACAGCGGCAGGCTCGACCAGTCGGCGTTCGCGGTCACGTGCACCAGCACCACCCGCCCCTCGCCGAGCGGCTTGGCGGTGACGAGCGGCGTGCCGTCCTCGAGGCTCGCGAGCACGCGGCCCGGCAGATCGGGATCGGGCTGCGCCATCACCTGCGCCGAGACATCGACATCGTCCGGCACCGCAAGCCCCGCGAAGGGCCCCGCCTCGGGGAAGGGCCTCAGCCGCCGCGGATCGCCCCAGGACATCGCGCCCCCCATGCTGCGCCCGCCGGCGCGCAGCCTGACCGGCAGGAGCGGATCGGCCTCGACCTGCCCCGCGCCGCTGGCCGCCAGCCGGGGGCCGGCGAAGCGCAGGAGCAGCCCGCCCTTCTCGACCCACTCGGTCAGTTCCGCCCGCTCGCCGGCACCGATCGCCCCCACATCGGCGAGGATCAGCACGTCCGGGGCTGTGCCGAGCATCTCGCCGAGCGGCGCCTCGATCACCTCGGCGAAGGGCGTGAGTGCCTTGCGCAGATAGTGCAGCGGATCGACGAGGTCCTGTTCCTCGCCACCGGCGCGGCCCGCCACCAGCCCGACCTTGCGCCGGCGGACGCTGTCGTCGGCGAGCACCACGCCTGCTGCCGAGCGCCCGTCGCTCAGCGCGATCCGCGCCACCCGGTTGCGCAGCTCCACCGGCAAGTCGAGCGCGAGATCGAGGCGCGCCGCGTCGGCTGCGAACGCGCCCTCGGCGGCACCCAGCACCCGCTCGACCCCGTTCGGGTCGGGACCGATGGCGCTGACCGCCACGGCTCTCGGCAGTCCCGGATCGGGCCGCAGCACCTCGACGCTCAACGCCCCGGCCTCCAGCCGCGGCGGCGTGAGCGCGAGCCCGCCGCGCGCGGGCTCGACCAGCGTCACCGCCCCGCGCGCGAGCAGCGCCTGCGCCAGCGCATCCTCCGCCCCGTCGCCGATGCCGTCGCTGAGCCACAGCGTGTCGAAGCCCTGGCCCTGCGCCTCGACCCAGGCAGCGAACGCGCGCCGGTCCGGGGCGAAGGGCTGCGGCGCGAACCCGGCCAGCCGGTCCTCCCACTCCGCCGCGGCGCGCAGGGGCACGCCTTCCGACGGGGGTGCACCGGCCATCGACAGGACCGCCACGGGGCGACCGTCGCGCCCCGCGTCGCTCAGCGCCGCGGCGATCCGGTCCATCCGCGCGCTCCAGTCCGGCGCGTCGCCCCAACCGCCATCGAGCAGCACCAGGAGAGGCGCATCGCTCGTCGTCGCCCGCGGGTTCAGGATCGGCCCCGCGAAGGCGATGATCGCCGCCGCCAGCGCCAGCATCCGCAGGAGCAGCAGCCTCCAGGGCGTCCGCTCGGGCAACCGCTCCGGGTCGCGCAGCCCCAGGAGCAGCCGCACGCCGGGGAACGCACGGCGCGCCGGCGCCGGCGGCACCGCGCGCAGGAGCCACCACAGCACCGGCAGCACCGCCAGCGCCGCCAACAGCCAGGGCGCGAGGAAGGCTAC
>JBBQRM010000495.1:0-2778 GCA_038214855.1 Rhodobacterales bacterium
CCGCGCCGGGTGAGCCAGGTCGAGAGCGTCTCGGCGGCGCGCCAGCTCGACGGCGCGGTCGGGTCCCATTTCACCACCATGCCGGCGGCGACCGGGTCGGCGGTCTCGTCGTCCTCGGGATTCACGCCGACATTGCCGATATGGGGAAAGGTAAAGGTGACGATCTGGCCGGCGTACGAGGGATCGGTCATGATCTCCTGATAGCCGGTCATCGCGGTGTTGAAGCACAGCTCGGCCACGGCGCTTCCCGTCGCGCCGAAGCCGCGGCCCCGGAACACCTGGCCGTCGGCGAGCACGATGCAGCCGGTGGCCGGCTGCGCGGCGGCATCGGCCGCGAGGGAACTCGGGGCGGGTCGGTCGGTCACGGGCGCGAATCCTGAACGGGGCGTGCGCGAGACTATGCCCCACCCGCTTCCCGGTCAAGCGAAGGCGCCGCAGCAAATAAGTAGTAAAATCAGTATCTTGACCGAGAGGTTGCCGCTTGCGGAGGGCGGGGGCGAGGATTATACAAGGCGACTTCGGCCGGCGCTGCCGGCGCCATCCACGAGACCAGAATGATCCGAGAGAGACTCGCCGCCGACCTCAAGGTGGCCATCAAGGCGAAGGAGGCCCAGCGCGTCTCGACGCTGCGGCTGATCCTCGCGGCGATCAAGGACCGCGACATCGCCGCGCGCGCGGGCGACAACACCGAGGGCGTGAACCGGGCGGAGATCCTCGCGATCCTCGCCAAGATGATCCGACAGCGCCAGGAGAGCGCCAAGGCCTATGAGGAGGCCGGGCGGCTCGAGCTGGCGGCGCAGGAGAATGCCGAGATCGAGATCATCCGCGACTACCTGCCCCGGCAGCTGTCGCAGACCGAGGTCGATGCGGCGATCGCCACCGCCATCGAAGAGACCGGGGCCCATTCGATCCGCGACATGGGTCGGGTGATGGCCGAGCTGAAGGCCCGCCACACCGGCCAGATGGACTTCGCCCGCGCCGGCAGCGCCATAAAGTCCGCGCTGTGCCAGGCCTGAGCTCTCGCGCGTGAAAAAGCGCCCATTCGGCAGGCACGAGGGGCGCACGGTCGACCGGATCGTGCTCGAGAGCGCCGATGCCGCGGTGGCGGTGCTGAGCTACGGGGCGACCCTACAGGACTGGCGGGTGCAGGGCGCGGGCGCGAGCCTTCCCGTGGTGCTCGGCTTCCCGCGGCTGGAGGATTACGTGAACCACGCCCGCGGCCACGGCATGATCGCGGGCCGGGTCGCGAACCGCACCGCGCAAGGGCGCCTCGAGCTCGGGGGCCGCGTCTATCAGCTCACGCGCAACGACGGGCCGCACCATCTGCACGGCGGCACATCGGGTCTGGGCAAGCGCGTGTGGGAGATGGAGGGCGAGGAGGCCGCCGGTGCGGTGCATCTGCGCTATCTGAGCCCCGACGGCGAGCAGGGCTATCCGGGCGCGGTCGAGTTCGCGGTGACCTACCGGCTCGATGGGCCGCGCCTCGTCTGCGAGATGGCGGGCCTGCCGGACCGGCCGACGCCGGTCAACCTCGCGCAGCACAATTACTACAACCTCGCCGGCCGCGGCACGGTGCGCGATCACCGGCTGCGGATCGCGGCGTCGAAGTTCACGCCGCTGCGCGACGACGGCATCCCCGAGGGGACGATCGCGAGCGTCGAAGGCACGCGCTACGATTTCACCGCGAGCCGCAGCTTCGCGCAGGCCGATCCGGCGGGGGCGGGCTACGACATGAACCTCGTGCTCGACGCCGAGCGGGACCGGGAGGCGCCGGCGGCGGTCGCGGATTGCGACGAGACCGGGATGCGGCTGCGGTTGTGGACCGACCAGCCCGGGGTGCAACTGTTTGACACGCAGAAATACACGATCGCGGTGCCGGGGCACGAGCGGGTGCATTACGGCCCCTTCGCCGGCTTCTGCCTCGAGGCGCAGCACTTCCCCGACAGCCTGCACAACCCGGACTGGCCGAGCATCCTGTCCAGCCCCGAAGATCCCTACGCCCAGCGGCTGGCGGTGGAGATCGCTCCCGCCTGACCCGGAGGCGTGGGCGTCAGGCTCGCGCGTCAAGCGCTTCTGATCGTTAACCTTTCTTAACGATTCCCTGAGTCTTGCGGTGTCGGAGCCTGTCAACCGCAAAATCTGGGGTTCAGCGAAATAATCTCGTTGACCCGGAGACGAATCTCCCGCCTATTGGGTGTCCGCCAAGCGGACATACAACATCTAGTCCTGTTCACCAGAGCTCGTGGAGCCGGTGACGGACGCAGAGACCAGAGGGCAGAGACATGCAGACCGAACGCCGCTTCACCACGCCGCAGACCGGAGCCTACGGGTCGCTCGCCTTCCGCACGACGAGCTCGGAGATCCGCAACCCCGACGGGTCGGTGGTCTTCTCGCTCGAGAGCATCGAGGTGCCCGACAGCTGGAGCCAGGTCGCCTCGGACGTGCTGGCGCAGAAGTATTTCCGCAAGGCCGGCGTGCCGGCGGCGCTTACCCGGGTGGAAGAGGCGGGCGTGCCGGAGTTCCTGTGGCGCTTCGAGCCCGACACGGAGGCGCTGGCGGCGCTGCCGGAGGCCGACCGCTTCGGCGGCGAGACCAGTGCCCGGCAGGTCTTCGACCGGCTGGCGGGCGCCTGGACCTACTGGGGCTGGAAGGGCGGCTATTTCAGCGCCGAGGCGGATGCGCGGGCCTATCACGACGAGATGCGCTTCATGCTCGCCCGGCAGATGGCGGCCCCCAACAGCCCGCAGTGGTTCAACACCGGGCTGCACTGGGCCTACG
>JBBQRM010000496.1:0-2751 GCA_038214855.1 Rhodobacterales bacterium
CGTGCTGGATCTCCTGGCCGCGGCGGAGCGGGTGACGGGGCGGCCCGTCCCGCGGCGGGTGGAGGCGCCCCGGCCGGGCGATCCGGCGATGCTGACCGCGGACGTCTCGGCCGCACGCGAGCGTCTCGGCTGGGTGCCGCGGCACTCGCATCCGGAGGCGATCCTGCGGGCGGCCTGGTGCTGGCACCGGAGCCATCCCGCCGGCTATTCCGACGCGGCAGGTGCCGCGGCCTGAAGGGGGTTGCACGGTGTTGCACCGTGCAACATGACTCCGGCCATTGAAAACATTGGGAGAAAATTCCCGTTTTTATGAACCGCTAACCTCTTGCTCGGCGTCGATGGCGGCGCGCATCCCGCGCTCCAGCATCGCGGCGAGGCGGGCGGCGAGGGTTTCGCGCCACGTCTCGCTCGCGGCGAGCGCGGGCGAGAAGAGGCCGGGGAGGGACTGGAGTGCCGCGACGATCTCGTCCGGGCTGCGCGCGCCGTCCAGCGCCGCGGCGATCTCGGCGGCGCGGGGATCGTCGGGCGTGAACCGGCCGCCGTCCTCGGTCCTTCCGGTAGCGTAGCGCATCCAGGCGGCGACCGCGAAGGCGAAGGGCGCGAGGTCGCCGCCCTTCGCCAGCACTTCGGACGCCGGGGCGAGCAACCGCTGGGGCAGCTTCTCGGTGCCGTCCATCGCGATCTGGCGCGTCTCGTGGGCGATGGCGGGATTGGCGAAGCGCGCCGTCAGCGCCGCGGCATAGGCGTCGAGATCGACGCCGGGCAGCGGGTCGAGCGTGGCCGCGGCCGCCGCGAGATGGCGCCGGACCAGAAGCGCCAGCACGGGATCCGTCATCGCGTCGCGCACGTAGCGGTGCCCCGCCATCGATCCGGCATAGGCGAGCATCGAATGCGCGCCGTTGAGCATCCTGAGCTTCATCCGCTCGTAGGGTGCGACCTCGGCGATCAGGATCGCACCCCCCGCCTCCCAATCCGGGCGGCCGGCGGGGAAGCGGTCCTCGATCACCCACTGGCTGAAGGGCTCGGTCTCGACGGCCGCCGCGTCCTGAAGCCCGGTCAGCCGCTCGGCCTCGGCGAAGGTCGCCGCCGTCGCCGCGGGGGTGATGCGATCGACCATCGTCGAGGGGAAGGCCACCTCCGCCGCGATCCAGTCGCCGAGGGCTGCGTCGGTGCGCCGTGCGAAATCCACGACGCCCGCGCGCAGGAGCGCGCCGTTCTCCGGCAAGTTGTCGCAGCAGAGCACGGTGAGGGGTGGCGCACCCGCCTGCCGCCGCAGCCGCAGCGCCTCGGCGATCAGGCCGAGCGCGCCGCGGGGCCGGCGCGGTTCGGCGAGATCGGGGGCGACGGCGGAATGATCGGCGATGACGCGATGCGTGGTGCGGTCGATGCCATAGGCCTTTTCGGTGACGGTCAGGCTGACGACGCGGGTCGCGGGCGCGGTCATCGCGGCGAGCGTGGCGCCGGGCGTGCGCGCCTCGGCGATGACGCGCGCGAGGCTGCCGACGACGCGGACCGTCGTGCCGTCCGGGCCGCGCTCGATCAGCGTGTAGAGCCCGTCCTGCGGGCCGAGCGCCTCGGCCGGCGCGCTGCTGCGCAGGCTGACGCCGGCGATGCGCCAGTCGCCCCCCGAAGCGCCCAGCGCCGCGTCGGAATAGACCGCCTGATGCGCGCGGTGAAAGGCCCCGAGCCCCAGGTGGACCTGGCCGACGCCATGCGCCGCGGGGTCGAAGCCGGGCCGCGCGACGCCCTCGCGCGCGGCATAGAGCGTGGCGAGGCTCAGCCGCGGGCTCACTCCGCGAGCCCGTGCGCGGGATGCTCGAGCGCGCGCATCACGCCGCGCAGCTCGGCGAGGCCCTTGAGCCGACCGATGGCGGGATAGCCCGGCTGCGCCCGGCGGCCGAGGTCGTCGAGGATGTCCTGGCCGTGGTCGGGGCGCATCGGGATCACGTGGTCGGCGCGGCCCGCGGCGCGGCGGCGGTGCTCCTCGGCCACGACCTCGGCGATCAGCGCCACCATGTCGGTGTCGCCGCCGAGATGCTCGGCCTCGTGGAACGAGCCGCGGATCCCGTCGCTCTCGCGCGCGACGTTGCGCAGGTGGAGGAAGTGCACGCGGGACCCGAGCCTGCGCATCATGGCCGGAAGGTCGTTGTCGGGCCGCGCGCCGAGCGAGCCCGAGCACAGCGTGATGCCGTTCGCCGGGTTGTCCACCGCCGCCGTCAGCGCCGCATAATCCGCCTCGGTCGAGACGATCCGCGGCAGGCCGAGCAGCGGGAAGGGCGGGTCGTCGGGGTGGCAGCAGAGGCGCAGCCCCAGGCTCTCGGCCACCGGCACCACCGTCTCGAGGAAGGCGGCGAGATGGGCGCGCAGCCGGTCGGGCGAGACGCCGTCGTAGCGCGCGAGGTGACCGCGCAGGTCCGCCAGCGTCAGCCGCTCGGCCGCGCCCGGCAGGCCAAAGGCGACGTTGCCGGCGAGCCGGTCCCGCGCCGCGTCGTCCATCCGCGCGAAGCGGCGGCCGGCCTCCTCCCGCGTTTCGGCGTCGTAGTCCTCCGCCGCGCCGGGCCGCTCCAGGATGTGCAGGTCGAAGGCCGCGAAATCCACCGCGTCGAAGCGCATGCAGGTGCCGCCGTGGGCGACGCGGAAGGCGAGGTCGGTGCGCGTCCAGTCGAGCACCGGCATGAAGTTGTAGCAGATGACCTCGAGCCCGCAGGCTGCGAGGTTGCGCACCGATTGGCGGTAGTTCTCGAAGACCGG
>JBBQRM010000497.1:0-2744 GCA_038214855.1 Rhodobacterales bacterium
AGCCGTCCCGCTCGATTTGTCCCGTCACAAATCGAGCCGCGCCTGCCAGGCAGACGCAGCTCGATTGCGAGATCCAGTCCAGGCTGCACGCCCCCTCGCCCTCCGCCATGGGCTCCGGCCGACCGGATCGCGCGGCGCGCCACAGGCGCCCTGCTTTTGCGATCCGGGGGCACATCCGGGTCGGGCAGCGCCCGTCCGCTCCGTCACGACGGAGGCATGCTCACACACCACGCGGGCACACCACGCGGGCGCTTTTCGCCGCCCTCGTCTCGGAGCACCCACGCCAGAGTTTGTGGTGGACCCGATGGGGCCGAACGCGCACTACTACTCGCCCTTCGGCACCGAGGCGAGGAAATCCGCGACCTGCTGCGCATAGAGTTCCGGCTGGCTGCCGGTGGTGGAATGGCCGCGGGTCTCGGGGCTGGCGGGGATGATGTAGACCTGCGCGTTCGGCATCCTCGGCAGCGCCGCCTCCAGCACCTCGAGCTCCTGCGGGTTGCGCTCGTCGTCGGCCGAGTTGATCACCAGCACATGCGCGGTGATCTTCTCGAGATCGGCCGAGGGATCGAAGTCGCGCGAGCTGTCCCACTGATACATCGTGTCGTTGGCGTCGCCGACCTTCTGACCGGCGAGCTTCTCGTCGACATAGGCGCTCGCCGCCTCGTTGGTCGGCCCCGCCGCATAGAGTCCTTCCTCGCCGTTCGAGGTGGCGATGGAGAACCAGGTCGACGCGGTCTTCAGGTTCGGCGGCTGCTCGGTGTAGTCGCCGTTCATCCAAGCCGGATCGTTGCGCACCGAATCGATGAGCATCCGGCGCATCATCCAGTTGCGCCCGGCCATCGGCCCGGGCAGCGAGGCCATCGGGATCAGCGCATCGGCGAAGTCGGGATGCTCGACGCCCCAGGTCCAGACATGCATTCCGCCCATTGAATTGCCGATGATCGCGCGCAGATGGTCGATCCCCAGCCCGTCCTTCACCAGGCGGTACTGGGCCTCCACCATGTCGTCGTAGTTGTAGCGCGGAAAGCTCGCGCGCATCCCGTCGGAGGGCTTGGTGGTGCCGCCGGTCCCGATGGAATCGGGCAGGATCACGTAGTATTCCGACGCATCGAACGGGCCTCCCGGTCCGAACATCCCCTCGGCGAAGGCGCCGGTGGCCATGCCCGACCCGGTCCCGGTCGTGCCGTGCAGCACCAGCACCGGCTCGCCCGCGGGATCGCCGAGCGTGGTGTAGTGCACGTTGAGCTCCGGGATCGTCTCGCCGGTGTGGAACTCGAAGTTCTCGATCACGTAGTCGCCCTCGACCGGCTCGGGCATCGCCTGGGCAAAGACCGAGGTCGCGGCGAGTGCCGTGGCCGCGACGGCTGCGAGAAGGCGGTCGTACCGCATGGCGTTTCCTCCTTTGGGTGATCCCGGCGCCCTTCGGGCGGCGCCGGCTGTCAGGACCCCTTGTAGCACGAACCGCCGCCCCGCCAACGCGCGATCCGACGCGCCTTGATCCCCGGGGGCGGGGCCGCGTATAAGCCTCTTCTTCCGCGAGGCAAGGACGGAGCATCCCCGTGGCCGGGCATTCCAAATGGGCGAACATCCAGCACCGCAAGGGGCGGCAGGATTCGGTGCGCGCCAAGCTCTTCTCGCGGCTGTCCAAGGAGATCACCGTCGCCGCCAGGATGGGCGACCCCGACCCTGACAAGAACCCCCGCCTGCGCCTCGCCGTGAAGGAGGCCAAGGCCAGCTCCATGCCCAAGGACAACATCGACCGCGCCATCAAGAAGGCCCAGGGCGGCGATGCCGAGAGCTACGACGAGGTCCGCTATGAGGGCTACGGGCCGAACGGCGTCGCGATCATCGTCGAGGCGATGACCGACAACCGCAACCGCACCGCCTCGAACATCCGCTCGACTTTCGCCAAGCGCGGCGGCAACCTCGGCGAGACCGGATCGGTCGGCTTCATGTTCGACCGCAAGGGCCAGGTCGTCTATCCCGCGGGCGCGGGTTCCGCCGACGACGTAATGATGGCCGCGATCGAGGCCGGCGCCGAGGATGTCGAGAGCGGCGGGGATGGCCACGTGATCTGGTGCGCCGATACCGATCTCGCGCAGGTCTCGGCGGCGCTGGAGGCAGCACTCGGGGAGGCCGAGAGCACGCGGCTGGTCTGGCGGCCGCAGACCACGACCGAGCTCGACCTCGAAGGGGCCCAGAGCCTGATGCGGCTGATCGAGGCGCTGGAGGACGACGACGACGTCCAGTCGGTCACGGCCAATTTCGAGCTGTCCGACGAGGTGATGGCGCAGCTCTGACGGGGCCGCCTGCTCAAGGTTGCTCAAGCTTGAGCAATTTCATAATATGATGATTTTAAAAGATATTTTGCCTGTCGTTAACCAGGTGGAAAGGATTTCAGGCCCTTGCGACGGGGCCGGATGCCGCCTCAGAGCGGCATCGGATGCGCGTGGCGGATGGCGCTGATGCCGTCGATCACTTCCGGCTCCAGCGTCAGCTCGGCGCTCGCGAGGTTGCCGCGCAGCTGGTCGAGCGAGGTCGCCCCGAGGATGACCGAGGCCATGAACGGGCGGCCGAGCGCGTAGGCGAGCGCCATCTGCGCCGGATCGAGACCGTGCTCGCGGGCGAGCCCGACATAGGCGGCGGCCGCCGGCTGCGAACGCGCGTTGATCCGGCCGTTGAGCGTGTCGTTGATCGTCGCGCGCGAGCCGGGGGGGCGTGCGCCGTCGGCGTACTTGCCGGTG
>JBBQRM010000498.1:0-2720 GCA_038214855.1 Rhodobacterales bacterium
GCAGCGGATCCCGCTTCGCATCAAGGCTCGAATACCGATCCGAGAGATCGAAGAACCCCATCTGTGCCATGCATCACCCCTCGCACCGGTCCGCATCGATTCTATCACCGCAAGCAGCAAGCGGCAATTTTTCGAGGTGCCTCTGTATGATACGGGAGGGGGCGCGGGGCGGATGGAGCCGCGGGGGCCGTCAATCGTGCAAGACCGGTGCCCGCGCCGCGGGCAGGGTGGCTGAGTCGGTAAACAAGGGAGACAGACGATGAGCGACGAGAGCGGGGTGACGGCGAGCCTGTTTCCGGCGATGCGCTACCGCGACGCGGGCGCCGCGGTGGACTGGCTGGAGCAGGCCTTCGGGTTTGCGCGCCACGCGGTGCACGCGGGCGAGGGCGGTCGTATCGACCATGCCGAGCTGCGCTTCGGCAACGGCATGGTGATGTTCGGATCGACCGGCGAGGATCCGGGCAATCCCTGGGCGGGGGAGAGCGGCGTCTATGCTGTGGTCGAGGACGTGGACGGCCATTGCGCCCGAGCGCGGGCGGCGGGCGCGGAAATCGTGCGACCGCCGGCGGACACGGCCTATGGGTCGCGGGAGTATTCGGTGCGCGACCTGGAGGGCAAGCTGTGGAGCTTCGGGACGTACCGGCCGTGAGCTAGGCTGCGGGAGGAGGCGGGCAAATCGCCGAGCGGCAGCGCCACCTGTCAGCCCCTCCGGTCGCGCTTGGCGTCGCCGGCGCGCTTGAGGCGGCGCTGGGCGAGCTTGCGGCGGGGGGTGCCGCGGGCGACGGTCTTGGAGGGGGCGGGCATCCGGCGGCCATCGATCTCGAGGAGCTCGAAGAGGAGGCCGCCGGTGATCGGCACCGCCTCGGCCAGGCGGACGAGCACGCGCTGGCCGAGGCCGATGGTGCGGCGGGATTTTTCGCCGGTCAGTGTCCGGGCATCGGCGTCGAAGTGGAAGAACTCGCGGCCGAGCGAGGAGATGGGGACGAGCCCGTCGGCGCCGGTGTCGTCGAGTTTGACGAACAGGCCGAAGCGGGCGACTCCGGCGACGGTGCCCTCGAACTCCGAGCCCACGCGCTCGGCGAGGTAGGCGGCGAGGTAGCGGTCGTTGGTGTCGCGCTCAGCGAGCATCGAGCGGCGCTCGGTCATCGAGATGTGTTCGGCGGTGTCGGCGAGCTGCGCCTCCTCCTGCGGCGCGAGGCCGTCGCTTTCCGGATCGGGGCCCCAGCGGTGCGCGCGGATCAGCGCGCGGTGCACGACGAGATCGGCGTAGCGGCGGATCGGCGAGGTGAAGTGACCGTACGCGCGCAGGTTGAGCCCGAAATGGCCGAAGTTCTCGGGCGCGTAATAGGCCTGGGTCATCGCGCGCAGCACCGACATGTTGATCATCTCGGCATGTTCGGTCCCCGCGACGCCGTCGAGCAGGCGGTTGAGATGCGCGGTCTTGAGCACCTGGCCCTTCGCGAGGGTGAGGCCGGTGCCGTCGACCACCTCGCGCAGGGCATCGAGCTTCTCGGGGGAGGGCTCCTCGTGGACGCGGTAGAGCAGCGCCGCGCGCTTCTTCTCGAGCGTCTCGGCGGCGGCGACGTTGGCTTCGATCATGAAGTTCTCGACCAGCCGGTGCGCGTCGAGCCGGGCGCGGAAGGCGACGGAGACGACTTCGCCGGTTTCCGACAGCACGATCTTTCGTTCGGGCAGGTCGAGGTTGAGCGGCGCGCGCGCGATCCGCGCGGTCTCGAGCGCGCGGAAGGCGGCCCAGAGCGGGGCGATCACCGTCTCGATCAGCGGCGCGGTGGCGGCGTCCGGCGCGCCGTCGGCGGCGGCCTGGGCCTGGGCATAAGTGAGCGAGGCGGGCGAGCGCATCAGGCCGCGGACGAAGCGGTGGGCGCGCCGGGTGCCTTGGGCGTCGAGGGTGATGCGCACGGCGATGCAGGGGCGGTCCTGCCCCTCGTGCAGCGAGCAGAGGTCGCCCGACAGCGCCTCGGGCAGCATCGGAACCACGCGGTCGGGAAAGTAGGTGGAATTGCCGCGGCGGCGCGCCTCGCGGTCGAGGGCGCTGCCGGGGGTGACGTAACGGGCGACGTCGGCGATGGCGATCCAGATGATATGGCCGCCGGGGTTCGCCGGGTCGTCGTCGAGGGCGGCGCAGACGGCGTCGTCGTGGTCGCGGGCATCCGACGGGTCGATGGTGACGAGCGGCAGGTGGCGGAGGTCCTCGCGGGCGTCGAGCGTCGTGGGTTGTGCGGCTTCGGCCTCGGTGAGGGACTCGTGCGGGAAGGCGTCGGGGAGGCCGTGCTCGTGGATGGCGATGAGCGAGACAGACCTGGGCGCCGAGGGATCGCCGAGGCGGGCGACGATGCGCGCCCGCGGCAGGCCGTGGCCGCGGGGGGGGCCGGTCTGCTCGGCCTCGACCAGCTCGCCCTCGTGGGCGCCGGCGGAGGTGCCCGGCTCGACAATCCAGTCGCGGTCGGTGCGCTTGTCGATCGCGGCGATGCGGCCGCCGCCCTCGGCTTCGTGGAAGATGCCGAGCACGCGGCGGGGGCCCATGCCGATGCGCCGGATGACGCGCGCGGCGAGCGGGGCGTCAGGGTCTTCGGAGGGGGTGAGGCGGCCGAGCAGGCGGTCGCCTGCCCCCAGCGCCGGGTCGTCGCGGCGCGCGAGCACCAGGACGCGGGGGGCGGTGCCGTCGCCCTCCCAGTCCGCGGGCTCGGCCCAGGGGTCGC
>JBBQRM010000499.1:0-2716 GCA_038214855.1 Rhodobacterales bacterium
GCGCGGGTGCGGGCTATGCGGGTTATGTGGCGCAGACGGGGGTGGACGGCTGCGCGCTCGATACCTCGGTCGTGCCCGGCTGGGCGGTGGAGGCGCTTCAGGGGCGGGTCTGCGTGCAGGGCAACCTCGACCCGCTCCTGCTGGTGGTGGGCGGGGAGGCGCTGGAGCGCGGGACGCGGGCCTGCGTCGAGGCTTTCGCCGGGGTGCCGCATGTCTTCAACCTCGGCCACGGGATCACCCCGGACGCGGACCCGGCCAACGTCGATGCCATGCTGCGGGCGATCCGGGGCTGAGGCCGGGGGGCGGCGTCGCACCGTGCGACATGCAGGCTGCCATTGAAATCTTTGGAGAAAAAACCTCACCTTCACATTTCGTTAGGATTCTCGCGCGACCGGCGATCAGCCTCCGGGCGGGACGACGCGCACGAGGAGCGGCGCGTCGGGGTCGGGCTGCGACTGCACGGCGAGGCCGGGAGCGGCGCGCAGCGCCTCGCGCAGGCGGCGCGTCTCGGCGGTGGTGGCGGGTTCGCGGTCGAGGTCGCCGAAGCCGAAGGCGACCGGGGCGAAGGTCTCCGCCGCGAGGCCCGCGAGCGCGAGGGGCGTGCCGTCGGCGAGCAGCATGCCGCTCGGCCAGAGCCTCAGCACCAGCCGCCGCCCCGCTTCGGCGGGCGCGACCAGCACCGCGACCGGCGGCCGCCCGTCGTGCAGCACCATCGCCGCCGGCAGCGCGTCGAGGCCGCCATAGGGCAGCAGCGCCGAGAGGATCCGCTGGGGCACCGGCGCCCGCTGCTCCCGCCAGCCGGCCTCCGCCAGCGCACGGGCGAAGGCCTCGGGGTCGCCGGCCACCTGGGCCGCGAGGGGGCTCTCGAAGGCGTCGCCGAGGCCGATCCGCGCCCGCGGCAGCGCCGCCCAGCCGCCGTCGCGCCAGGCGGCCTCGGTCATCTCGACCGGCTCGGCGGCATGGGTGTAGTTCCGGGTCCAGAGCGCATAGCCGCGCTCGACGTGCAGCCCGTAGGCCGCGGCATAGACGAGGCCGAGGCCGAGCGCCATCCAGCCGGGCCGCAGCGCCATCGGCCGGTCGCGCAGCACGAAGCCGAGCATCGCGACCAGGGCCGCGCCGAAGAGCAGGCCGCCCGCGACGTCGCTCGGCCAATGCGCGCCGAGATAGACCCGCGAGACCCCGACGGTGAGCGCGAGGCCCAGCGCGCCGGAATAGATCGCGAGCCGCCCCCGCACGCCGAGGTGATGCGCGAGAAGGACGGCCGTGCTGCCGAAGACCACCATCAAATGGCTCGCATGGCCGCTGGGAAAGCTGAAGCTCTCCGAGCCCGGATAGAGCGGGAACGGCCGCTCGCGCGCGAGCAGGGCCTTGACCAGCGGCACGAACAGCATGGTCGCAGCGAAGGCGGCCGCCGCGGCCCCGGCCGCCGTCCATTCCCGCCGCGCCAGCAGCCACAGGAGGGCCGCAACTGCGAGCGCGCTCAGCACGAGGCCGTCGCCGGCCATCGTCACCGCGATCATCACCGCGTCGAGGTTGGGAAGGCGCAGCGACTGGACGGCGTTGCTCAGCACCTCGTCGGCCCGCGAGAAGCCCCGGTCGAAGAGAACCTGGCCCAGGAGCGACACGAAGCCGATGACCGCCGCGGCGAAGATCGCAGCCCACAGGAGCGCCGTCGGCGCGCTGCTGCGGCCTTCGAGCACCCGCGTGGCGAGGGAAGCCCCGCGCCCCGGCCGCGAAGCGAGCCGCTCGAGCGCCCAGCGCGCGACCTGCGCTGCGAGCGGCACCCCGCGCACCACCACGAGGCGCAGCACCGCGTAGGCGAGCGCGAGAACCAGCACCAGCACCGCGAGCAGCACGACGACGCGCCGGTCGGCGAGGCCGTAGCGGTCGAGCCCGCGGCCGATCCCGAGCCCGCCCAGCACCAGCGTCAGGCTCCACAGCACCGCCGAGGCGACGTTGGCGACGACGAACCGGCCGATGGGCATGTGGCCGATGCCCGCGACCACCGGCACGACGGTCTTCACGCCGGGTACGAACCGCCCCCAGAACACGCTCTTGCCGCCGTGGCGGGCGAAATACGCCTCGCCGCGCGGCAGCCAGCCGGGGAACCGCGACAGCGGCCAGACCGCGAAGAGCTCGCGCCCGTAGCGCCGGCCGAGCCAATAGGCCGAGCCGTCGCCGGCGATGGCCCCCAGCGTCGCCGCGACCAGCACCGCGAAGGCGAGCGAGGCGCTGCCCTGGGCGCCCGCGAGCGCCGCCACGGCGAGCAGGATCGCGGTGCCCGGCACGACGGCGCCCACCACCACCAGCGCCTCGGCCGCCGCGGCGAAGAAGGCGAGGGCGGCTAGGAGCCACTGGTCATGCGCTGAGGCCGCGACCGCGGAGGAGACGAGGGCATCCATGACCGCCGCTCAGCCGCCCCGGCGCAGGCGCCGCGCAGGCGCGCCGGACCCGAGCCGTCGCTGCATCCGGGTTCCCGCCCTCAGCCTTCGGGCAGCGCGTAGGCGATGATCGCATCGCCGGCCCTGGTGCCGGTGGAGCCGTGGCCGCCGGCGACGACCGCCAGATACTGCCGCCCGTCGCGCCCCTCGTAGGTCGAGGGGGTCGCCTGGCCGCCCGCCGGCAGCCGCGCCCGCCACAGCTCGGTTCCGGTCGCGAGATCGTAGCCGCGCACGTAGTAATCGAGCGTGCCCGACAGGAAGGCGACCCCGCCGGC
>JBBQRM010000500.1:0-2687 GCA_038214855.1 Rhodobacterales bacterium
GAGCGTGAGCGCGAGACCCGTCGCCACCTGGTTCGACAGCAGGAGCTGCGTCAGAACGCCGAAAACGAGCGCCAGCGCCGCACCCCCCAGCGCTGCCGCAGCGAACCCCACCCACGGGCTGCCGCTGCCGACCGCCGCGGCGAAGCCGCAGACCGCACCGAGGATCATCATCCCCTCGACCCCGAGGTTCAGCACCCCCGCCTTCTCGACCACCAGCTCGCCCAGCGCCGCGAACAGGAGCGGCGTCGCCGCGGCCACGAGCCCCGCGATCAGCACCACCGGGTCGATGGCCCCGAACCCCATCAGGCCGGCCGCCGCCGGCGGATGCGGTAGCGCGTCAGGATGTCCATCGCCAGCAGGAAGAACAGCAGCATCCCCTGGAACACCGAGATCGCCGCGGCGGGAATGCCCATCGCGAACTGCGCCGTCTCGCCGCCGATATAGGTGAGCGCCATCACCAGCCCCGCGAGCAGGATGCCGATGGGCGCAAGCCGCCCGAGGAAGGCCACGATGATTGCGGTGAACCCGTAGCCGACCGGCAGGCTCGGCTGGAGCTGGCCGATCGGGCCCGCCACCTCGAAGATGCCCGCGAGCCCCGCGAGCCCGCCCGAGAGCACCATGCACCACAGCGTCATGCGGCCCGCGTCCACGCCGGCGAAGGCCGCGGCACGCGGCGCGCTGCCCATCAGCCGCACCCGGAAGCCGAAGACGTGGCGCGTCAGCGCCAGATGGCCCAGCACCACCGCGACCAGCGCCACCAGCACGCCCGCGTGCACCCGGCTCCCCGCCCACAGGATCGGCAGGCGGGCGCTGTCGTGAAACAACCGGCTCTCGGGGAAATTGAAGCCGTCGGGGTTGCGCAGAGGCCCCGAGACCATCGCCGTCAGGAACAGGCCCGCGACATAGACGAGCATCAGGCTCACGAGGATCTCGTTCGCCCCGTACCGCACCTTGAGCAGGCCCGGGATCAGCGCCCAGGCCGCGCCCGCGAGCCCACCGCCAAGCGTCATCAGCGGCAGCAGCCACCAGGCCTCGATGCCCCAGAACGCCAGCGCCACCGCGCTGCCGGCGAGGCCGCCCATCACGAACTGCCCCTCGGCGCCGATGTTCCAGACCCCGGCGCGGAAGCCGAAGGAGAGGCCGAGCGCGATCAGCACGAGGGGGGATGCCTTGATCAAGAGCTCGCTGCGCGCATAGGGGTCGAGCAGCGGATCGACGAAGATCGTGCGCATCGCCGCCACCGGGTCCTTGCCCAGCGCCGCGAAGAGCACGCCCCCCGCCAGCACCGTCACCACCACCGCGAGCACCGGCACCGCCGCCTGGATCGCCAGCGACGCGCGGATGCGCGGCTCAAGGCGCCACATGCGCTGCCTCCGGCTCGGGCGCGAAGCTGCCGCCCATCATCCGGCCGATATCCTCGACCTTGAGCTCGGCCACCGGGCGCGGCGCTGACAGCCGCCCGCCGGCGAGCACCGCGATCGTGTCGGCGATCTCCATCAGCTCGTCGAGGTCCTGGCTGATCGCGATCACCCCGGCGCCGGCCTCCGCGAGATCGCGCAGCGCGCCGCGGATCCGCGCGCTCGCGGAGGCGTCCACGCCCCAGGTCGGCTGGTTCACCACCAGCACGCGCGGGTCCTGGAGCATCTCGCGGCCGATCACGAACTTCTGGAGATTGCCGCCGGACAGCGCGTCGGCGCGGGCCTCGACCGACGGCGTGCGCACGTCGAAGCCCCGCACCACCGCCTCCGCGAAGCGGGTGATCGCCGCCGGTCGCAGCATCCCGTGCCGCGCCAGCCCCGCCCGCACCCGGCCGCTGAGAAAGGCGTTCTCACGCAGGCTCATGTCCGGGGCCGCGGCATGGCCCAGCCGCTCCTCCGGGGCGCTGAGCAGGCCACGCGCGCGCCGCGCGTCGGGGCCGAGACGACCGATGGCCTCGCCTTCGAGCCGGATCGCGTCCCTGGGGCTGCGCACCTCGCCCGAGAGCGCGCGCATCAGCTCCTCCTGGCCGTTGCCCGCAACCCCGGCGATGCCCAGCACCTCGCCGGCGCGCAACGACAGTCCCACATTGCGCAATGCCACGCCGAAGGGTTCCACCGTTGGCAGGTCCAGCCCCTCGACCTCGAGCAGCGTCCCACGCGGCGCGAAGGCATGGGCCGGCGGGCTCGCGAGCGCCTCGCCGATCATCATCTCCGCGAGGCTGCGCGCGGTCTCGTCCGCGGGCCGGCAGGTCGCGACCACCCGACCGCCGCGCAGCACCGTCGCCCGGTCGCACAGCACCCGGATCTCGTCGAGCTTGTGGCTGATGTAGAGGATCGCCACCCCCTCTCCGCTCAGCTTGCGCAGAGTCGCAAACAGCGTGCCCACCTCCTGCGGCGTCAGCACCGAGGTGGGCTCGTCCATGATCAGCAGCTTTGGCGCCTGGAGCAGGCAGCGCACGATCTCGACCCGCTGCCGCTCGCCCGCCGACAGGTCGCCCACACGCCGGCCCGGCTCGAGCGGCAGGCCGTAGGCGGCCGACACCTCGCGGATGCGCTGCGCGAGCCTGCGCCGCGGCGGCGCGCGCTCCATGCCGAGCGCGATGTTCTCCGCCACGCTCAGCGCCTCGAAGAGCGAGAAGTGCAGGAAGACCATGCCCACGCCCGCGGCGCGCGCCGCCTTCGGCCCGTGCGGCGCGTAGTCGCTGCCGC
>JBBQRM010000501.1:0-2655 GCA_038214855.1 Rhodobacterales bacterium
CGGGGTCGAGGCGGTGGACCTGCTCCAGTTCCACTGGTGGAGCTTCGAGGACCCCGCCTGGCTCGACGCCCTGCACGAGCTCGCCCGTCTGCGCGAGGCGGGCCTCGTGCGCGCGCTCGGCGTCACCAACTTCGATGCGGCGCATCTGCACCTCGCCCTCGCGGATGGAGTGCCGCTGGCGTCGAACCAGGTCTCGTTCTCGCTCATCGACCGCCGTGCCGCGGGGCCGCTCTCGGAGGTCAGCGTCGCGAGCGGCGTGCGCCTGCTTGCCTACGGGACGCTCTGCGGCGGGTTTCTCAGCGACCGCTGGCTGGGCCGCCCCCGGCCCGAGGCGGTGCCCGACTGGAGCGGCATGAAATACCTGCGCTTCATCGACGCCGCCGGCGGCTGGGAGGCGCTCCAGGCGGTGCTCGAGGCCGCGGCCGGCGTCGCGCGGCGCCACGGCGTCTCCATCGCCAATGTCGCCACGCGCTGGGTGCTCGAGCATCCCGCGGTCGCCGGCGTCATCGTCGGCGCCCGCCTCGGCGAGCGCGAGCATCGCGCCGACAACGTCCGGCTGTTCGGCTTCGCTCTGGACGACGCCGACCGCGCCGCGCTGGAAGCGGCCTTCGCGAATACGCAGGCGATCCCCGGCGACTGCGGCGATGAATACCGCCGGCCGCCGTACCTGACCGCCTCGGGCGACCTCAGCCACCATCTCGCGGCGCTGTCGCCGGTCCATCCGGCGCGGCCCGACCCCGACCGCCCCGGCCGCGCCCGGGTCTTCACCGACTCGCGCTGGGAGCCCGTCGCCGGCTACTGCCGCGCGCTGCGCGAGGGCGAGCGCATCCTCGTCTCGGGGACGACGGCGACCCACGGCGCCGACCGCGTGGTCGCCCGCGGCGACGCCGGCGCCCAGACGACCTACGTGCTCGACAAGATCGCGGCCGCCGTTCGCGCGCTCGGCGGCGAGCCCGCCGACATCCTGCGCACCCGGATGTACCTCGCGCCCGGTGCCGACGTCGAGGCCGCCGCCCGCGCCCACGGCCGCTTCTTCGCGGATGCGCCGCCCGCCAACACCACGCTGCGCGCGGGCCTCGTCGGCGCCTACGCCGTCGAGATCGAGGCGGAGGCTGTGGTTCCGGGGGACCTTGCAGATCAACGCGCGAATGCAGACCGGGAACAGGAGCCCAAGCCATGACGACGCCTTCCGACACGCAGGCCGGTTGGACCCGGATCAAGTCTCCTGCCCGGAGCTCGGCGGAGGACAACCGGCCTGTCGAGGCGCTGGTGGCGGAGATCCTGCGCGAGGTGCGCGAGCGGGGGGATGCGGCGGTGCGGGAGTATTCCGCGCGGTTCGACAAGGCCGAGCTCGACCGGTTCGAGGTTTCGCGGGACGAGCGGCGGGCGGCGGTCGAGGAGATGGACCCGCAGACGCGCGCCGATACCGAGTTCGCGATCGGCAATGTCCGGAACTTCGCCGAAGCCCAACTCGCCTCGATCCTGCCGCTCGAGGTGGAGCCGTTGCCGGGACTTTTCCTGGGGCATCGGGTCATCCCGATCGAGCGGGTGGGGGCTTACGTGCCGGGCGGCCGCTATCCGCTGCTGTCGGCGCCGGTGATGACCATCGTGCCGGCCAGGGTCGCGGGGGTGGGTGAGGTGGTCGCCTGCCTGCCGCCGAACGCGCACCCCGCGATGATCGCGGGGTGCCACCTGTCCGGCGCGGACCGGATCTTCCGCATCGGCGGGGCGCAGGCGATCGCGGCGATGGCCTACGGGACCCAGAGCGTGCCGAAGGTCGACAAGATCGTGGGCCCGGGCAACGCCTTCGTCAACGAGGCCAAGCGCCAGGTGTTCGGTGCGGTCGGCATCGACCAGCTGGCGGGGCCGTCGGAGATCTATGTGCTGGCCGATGCGACCGGCGACGCGGAGGTGATCGCGACCGACCTGCTGGCGCAGGCCGAGCACGACGTGCGCACCCGGGTGGGGCTGATCACGACCGACCGGGCGCTGGCGGAGGCGGTGCTGGCGGAGGTCGAGCGGCAGCTCGAGGGCTTGGCTACGGCGGAGACCGCGGGTCCGGCGTGGCGCGACTACGGCGAGATCATCCTGTGCGAGGACGAGGCGGCGATGATCGTCTGTTCGGACAGGATCGCGGCGGAGCATCTGGAGGTGCACACCGCGAACCCGCGGGAGTTCGCGGGGAGGCTGCGCAGCTACGGGTCGCTGTTCATCGGCGAGCTGGCGAGCGTGGTCTATTCGGACAAGTGCTCGGGCACGAACCACACGCTGCCGACGATGGCGGCGGGGCGCTATACCGGCGGGCTGTGGGTGGGGGCCTATGTCAAGGTCGCCACGCATCAGTGGCTGGACGAGCGCGGGGTGCGGGCGGCGGCGCCGGCGGCGGTGCGGCAGAGCGCGAGCGAGGGGCTGGAGGGGCACCGGCGGGCGGCGCAGCTGCGGCTGGACCGGCTCCAGGCGCGGGGGTAGATGCGGGCGGTTTCACGGCTTTCACTGTAAAAGCCGCAACCTCCCCTTGAAATTATTGGACAAAAATCCGCGTTTTTACCGCTCGTTAGGAAATCCCCCGGGTGGCGGCCATGGGTTCGCGCGGGCGTAGGCATCGCCGATGCGCCGGCGTCGAGCGCCCTGCGGCCGTCGAGCCGGAACGAGGGA
>JBBQRM010000502.1:0-2653 GCA_038214855.1 Rhodobacterales bacterium
TAGCGAAACGGTCGAGGTCTCTGTAATCTGGTTCATGGCGTGATCTCCCTGGCGGCTACCGCCGCCGGTTGGGTGGTTGCAAGTCACCCGGAGATTACGCCGCCTTCGAATTTCCACCAACTCCGCGACACGACCCGATCAACATCGACCACGTTCTCACATCCCGACAGGAGCAGCCGCCTTCATCTCGGCCCGGGCGAGACCCCAATCACCCCATCTGTTCAGAGTCCCTTCGCGCGGTAGCTCGCGGCGACGCGGGAGATGGAGACGAGATAAGCCGCGGTGCGCAGGTCCTCGACGTCCTTGCGGCTGTTCCAGACCTCGCGCATCGCCTGGTAGGCGGTGCGCATCGTGTCGTCGAGGCCCGAGCGGACCAGCTCCAGCTCGCCCGCCCCGCGCACGTATTGCTCCTTGAACGTGTCCGACAGGCCCGACTTCAGCCCCGCGGTCGTGGCGACGCGCTCGAGTTCCTGGACCAGCAGCGCGTTCTGCGCCTCCTCCTGCCGGCGTTGCATCCGGCCGAAGCGGATGTGGCTGAGGTTCTGCACCCATTCGAAATAGCTGACCGTGACGCCGCCGGCATTGGCGTAGAGGTCGGGGATGATCACCGTGCCCTTGGCGCGCAGGATGTCGTCGGCGTTTGCGGTGATCGGTCCGTTCGCGGCCTCGATGATCAGCGGCGCGCGGATGCGGTCGGCGTTCTCGATGTTGATCACCGACTCGAGCGCAGCCGGGATCAGGATGTCGCACTCCTGCTCCATCACCGGCGCGCCCACCTCGACGTAGGTGCCGCCGGGAAAGTCCTTGACCCCCCCGGTCGCGGCGATGTGGGCCTTGAGGAACCCGATATCGAGCCCGTCCGCGTTCACCGTCGCGCCGTCGCGCTCGATGACCGCGATCACCTTGGCGCCGTCCTCCTCCGACAGGAACTTCGCCGCGTGAAAGCCGACGTTGCCGAGGCCCTGGACGATCACCCTCTTGCCGTCGAGCGTGCCTTCGAGCCGCGCGCGTTTCACGTCCTCGGGGTGGCGGAAGAATTCGCGCAGCGCGTACTGGACGCCGCGGCCGGTGGCCTCGACGCGGCCCTGGATGCCGCCGGCGTTGAGCGGCTTGCCGGTGACGCAGGCGGCGGCGTTGATGTCGGTGGTGTTCATCCTTCGGTACTGATCGACCATCCAGGCCATCTCGCGCTCGCCGGTGCCCATGTCCGGCGCCGGCACGTTCTGGGCGGGATTGATCAGGTCGCGCTTGGTCAGCTCGTAGGTGAAGCGCCGGGTGATCAGCTCCATCTCGTGCTCCTCCCAGTCGCGCGGGTCGATCTGGAGGCCCCCCTTCGCGCCGCCGAACGGCGTCTCGACCAGCGCGCATTTGAAGGTCATCAGCGCAGCCAGCGCCTCGACCTCGTCCTGGTGCACGCTCATCGCATAGCGGATGCCGCCCTTGACCGGCTCCATGTGTTCGGAATGCACGGCGCGGTAGCCGGTGAACGTGTGGATATGTCCGCGCAGCCGCACCCCGAAGCGCACGATGTAGGTGGAATTGCAGACGCGAATCTTCTGCTCCAGCCCCGGGCTCAGGTCGAGCAGCGCCGCCGCCCGGTTAAACATCAGTTCTACGGATTCGCGAAACGTCGGCTCGCGCATCGGTGCGTTCATCTGGCTTTCTCCCGGATCGCTTTTCTCGGCCCGCTGGGCGGGTGCAGTCTAGCGCATGTATCTTCGAGCGATAGGGGGTCTGCACGCGCCGTGCTCAAGGTTGAGCAAATCCACAAGCCGTTGTTATAAAATGGATTTTACGCCATCATTAACCACATGGAAAGGATTTGCTCAGGTGCTGGGGCGACTGGCCGGGGACGAGCGCGCGAGGCGGCGCGACCGGCGCTGTCCCGCCCGGGTCAGCTGCCCCGCGGCTTCGTGCGCCGGGTCGGCTCGGCGCGGAGCGGGTCCTCGGGCCAGGGGTGGCGCGGATAGCGGCCGCGCAGGTCGCGGCGCACGTCGGCATAGCTCGCGGCCCAGAAGCCGGGCAGGTCGGCGGTGGTCTGCACCGGCCGCCCCGCCGGCGACAAGAGCGCCAGCACCACCGGCACCTCCCCCGGCCCGACCGTCGGATGCCGGTCGAGGCCGAACATCTCCTGGAGCCGCACCGCCACCCTCGGCGCCGCCCCCGAATAGTCGACCTTGAGCCGCGTGCCGGTCGGCGCCGTGATCTCTGCCGGCGCGAGCCGGTCGAGCCTCAGCCGCGCCGCGCGCCCCAGATGCGCGTCGAGCGCCGCGACCAGGTCGAGCCGCCCGAGGTCCGCGGCCCGCCTGATCCCCGCGAGCCACGGTCCGAGCCACGCCTCGAGATCGCGCGCCAGCCCCTCCGGCGACAGGTCCGGCAGCCCCGCCTCGCCCTGCGCGCGCAGCCATTCCACCCGCGCCACGAAGCGCCGGGCGGCATCGCTCCACGGCAGCGCCTCGAGGCCGAGGTCGCGGATGCCCTCGATCAGCGCCGCCGCCACCCGCTCGGGCGGCGCCTCCTCCCAGGGCCGGTCCTCGAGCGCCAGCGCCCCCAGCATCAGCCGCCGCCGGACCGTCACCGCGCGCTCGCGTCGCGACCAGGCGCAGACCGTCTCCTCGCGCAGCCGGCCGGCGTGCAGCGCCCTGACCTCCGC